>CAWUOG010000150.1:0-6819 GCA_963923875.1 uncultured Alphaproteobacteria bacterium | reverse complement strand
CTTCCGGATGATCAGGTTGCCGGCGGTGTCGGCTTCGAAGCTGTGCTGCGGCGGCACGACGGTGGTCGTGTCCATCTGCAGGATGATCGCGGGGCCGGCGATCTTCTCTCCGGCGGGCAGCAGGTCGCGGCGATAGAAGGTTGTCGGATAGTCCGCGAGCTTGCCGTCGACCCGGAAGGTGCCGGTGCCGTCGCGCACCTTGGCCGCCTCGAGCGACTTCGCGGCCCCGGCGGTGGGCCGGGCGATCCTGGCGGCACTCGCCGCGCCGACCAGGCGCAGATTGACGATCTCGATGCCGCTGTCGGCGAAGTGATGGCCATACTCGCGCTTGTGCACCTCGTGGAAGGCGTCGAACGCTTTGGCCAGCGCTGCCGCGTCGATCGGGCCGGTCGGGAAGGGGACCCGCAGCTCGTAACCTTGGCCGACATAGCGCAGGTCGCCGCGCCTTTGGAACGCGACCTTGGCGAGATCGATGCCGTCGGCGGTGAAGCGTGCCTCGAGTTCCTTCTGCATGGCCGCGAAGTCGGCGTTGATGCGCGCCAGGTCGGTGGCCCCCGAGACCTGGAACGAGGTCCGGATGGCGTCGTAGCGCAGGTCGGAGATCAGCAGCCCGACTGCCGAGGTGATGCCGGGATGCGGCGGCACGATCACCTCCGGCACGCCCAGCATGTCGGCCACTTCCGCGCCATGCAGCGGGCCTGCGCCGCCGAACGCCACCAGCGCGTAGTGGCGCGGGTCGATGCCCTTCTGGACGGTGCGCGAGCGGATGGCATTGGCCATGTTGGCGTTGATCACGGTGATCACGCCTTCGGCCGCCTCGCGGTCGCTCATCTTCAGCTCGCGCGCCAGCTCGCCGATCACGCGGCGTGACGCCACCTCGTCGAGCGACATCCCGCCGCCCAGGAAGTTCTTCGAATCGAGCCGGCCCAGCACGACATTGGCGTCGGTCACGGTGGCCCTGGTGCCGCCGCGGCCATAGGCGGCCGGGCCGGGCACGGCGCCGGCCGAGCGCGGGCCGACCTTGAAGGCGCCGGCCTGGTCGAGATGGGCGATCGAGCCGCCGCCGGCGCCGATCGTGTGCACGTCGATCATCGGCACCATCACGGGAAAGCCCGCGATCCAGGTGTCGCGCGCGGTGGCTTCTCCGAAGCCGCCTTCGGTCACGATGCCGATGTCGGCCGACGTGCCGCCGACATCGAAGGTGATGAGGTTGCGCTTGCCCGACAGCGCACCCGCCCAGTCGCCGCCGATCACGCCCGCCGCCGGGCCCGAGAGCAGGGTGAGGACGGGACGCTCCGCGACCATGGCGGGCGTGGCGACGCCGCCGTTGGACGCCATAATGCGCAGGTCGGCCCTGAAGCCGCTGGCCTCGATGTCGGATTCGAGCTTGGTGACGTAGTTGCGTACCTTGGGGCCGACGAAGGCGTTCATCGCCGTCGTGGTGAAGCGCTCGAACTCGCGGAACTGCGGCGACACCGACGAGGAGGTCGTGGCGAAGCACTCTGGATATTCCTCGCGCACGATCGCCAGCGCGCGATCCTCATGCGCGGGATCGAGGTAGGAAAACAGGAAGCAGATGGCGATCGCCTGCACGCCCTGTTCCTTGAGCTCGCGCACGGCGTGGCGAACGCCCGCTTCGTCGAGCGGTTCGAGTTCCTCGCCCCTGGGCGGCACCAGCCGCTCCTTCACGGTCTTGCGGAAGCGCCGCTTGACCAGCGGGCGGTCCTGCCAGGGGATGTCCTGCATGATCGAGTAGTGCTGCGGCCGCTGGTGACGGCCGATATGCAGGATGTCGCGATAGCCGCCGGTCGTGATCATGCCGGTGACCGCGCCGTCATGCTCGAGGATGGCGTTGGTCGCGATGGTGGTGCCATGGAACACCACGTCGATCGTCTCGCGCGGGATCTTGTACTTGTCGCAGAGGGCGGTGAGACCCGCGACGACACCGCGCGACGGATCGTCGGGCGTGGTCGAGATCTTGTGCACGCCGGTCTGGCCGGCCTCGGTGTCGGCAAAGACCAGGTCGGTGAAGGTGCCGCCCACATCGACGCCGATCATCCGCATGCACGCCTCCCGATCTCATTTTTTCCTCCCCATTCATATGGGGAGGTGTCGCGGCCGTCCGCGACGGAGGGGTCAAGGGCCGCAATCTAAGGAGCGCGGTACGCAGGCTCCTGACCCCTCCGTCAGCGTAAGACGCTGACACCTCCCCATGTGACTGGGGAGGACGAAAGTGTGGGAGCAAGACGCGGGCCAAGGCCGTTTCGCTGTGCCCAGAGATGCAGACCTATTTTACAGTAATGGCATGGCACTTGCTTCGCACGACCCCATGGCCCTCAAGCCGGACATCGAACTGGTGGCTCTCACCAAGCGCTACGGCGACACGCTCGCCGTGGATTCGATCGACCTGCGCATTCCGGCCGGCTCCTACTGCTGTCTGCTGGGGCCTTCGGGCTGCGGCAAGACCACGACCTTGCGCATGATCGCGGGCCATGAAGAGGCCAGCGACGGCGACATCCTGCTCGGTTCCGAGAACATCACCCATCTGCCGACGGCCGCCCGGGGCACGGCGATGATGTTCCAGAGCTACGCCCTGTTTCCGCATCTCGACTGCACCGACAACGTCGCGTTCAGCCTGAAGATGCGCGGCGTCGACAAGGAGACCCGCCGCGCGCGGGCGCTCGAGATGCTGAAGCGGGTGCAGATGGAGCCCTACGCGGCACGCCTGCCGGCCCAGCTGTCGGGCGGCCAGCAGCAGCGGGTCGCGCTCGCCCGGGCGCTGATCACCGATCCGCGCGTGCTGCTGCTCGACGAGCCGCTGTCGGCGCTCGATCCCTTCCTGCGCATCCGGATGCGCGAGGAACTGAAGAGCCTGCAGAAGCGCCTCGGCATCAGCTTCGTGCATGTCACGCACAGCCAGGACGAGGCGATGGCACTGGCCGACCTCGTGGTGGTGATGAATGCCGGCAAGATCGAGCAGGCGGCGCCGCCGCGCGAGGTCTTCAACAAGCCGGCCTCGGCCTTCGTCGCCAGGTTCATCGGCGGCCACAATGTGCTGCCGGCGGCGGTGGCCCGGACCAAGGGCGAGGCCCCCTATGTCGCGATCCGCGCCGACCGCATGACCGTGCTGGCGGGCTCCGCCCCGACCGACGCCACGTCGATCAGTGGCGTCGCGCGCTCGGTCGAGTATCTCGGCACCACGGTCCATGTCGGCATCGACGTCACCGGCCTCGACACTTTGTCGGCCGTGGTGCCGGAGGCGCATTTCGATTCCGCTCCGGTCGCGCCGGGGCAGGCGGTCACTTTGTCGTGGAAGCCGGGGGACGTGCATGTCCTCGGGCGGTAGGGCGCAACCGGTGAGGTTGGTTTCAACAGGCATTCGAGTTCAGCCGCTTCCGGCTGAACTCGAATGCTTCAGGGAGGCGGCCCCGCGCCGTCGATAGGTCTAGGCAACGAGAGGGACACATGGCTCGCAAATTCAAGGATGGCATCGGCCGGCGCAGGCTTCTGCAGGGTGCGGCAGGCATTGCAGGCGCGGCGCTGGGCAGCGGCGTGGTCGGCGCGCCGGTGATCTGGGCGCAGAACAACAAGAACATCGTGCTGCGCCAGTTCGGCACGGGCGTGTCGAACATCAACGAGATCGCCGAGAAGTGCAAAGCCGACCTCGGCATCACCCTGCAGATGACCGCGCTCGACTCCGACGCCGTCGTGCAGCGCGCGGTGACGCAGCCCAACTCCTACGACATCGCCGACATCGAATACTGGATGGTCAAGAAGGTCTTCCCGGCGAACGTGCTGCAGCCGATGAACGTCAAGAAGATCAAGTACTTCGACAAGATCGTGCCGATCTTCACCACCGGCAAGCTGAAGCCCGACTCGGTCGTCGCCCAGGGCACGGCGCCGAGCACGGTCGGCTTCGTCGAGGGCGCGGGCTCGACCAAGTTCTCGAAGGGCATGACCGAGTGGTTCACCATGATCCCGACGATCTACAACGCCGATACGCTCGGCATCCGACCCGACCTGGTCGGCCGCAAGATCGATTCGTGGAAGGACATCCTGGATCCGAAGTTCAAGGGCAAGACCTCGATCCTCAACATCCCGTCGATCGGCATCATGGATGCGGCGATGATTTGCGAGTCGGCCGGCATCCTGAAGTACGGCGACAAGGGCAACATGACCAAGCCCGAGATCGACAAGACGATCGATTTCCTGATCAAGACCAAGAAGGACGGCCAGTTCCGCGCCTTCTGGAAGACCTTCGACGAATCGGTGAACCTGATGGCCTCGGGCGAGGTCGTGATCCAGTCGATGTGGTCGCCGGCGGTGACGGCAGTGCGCTCCAAGGGCGTGCAATGCATCTACCAGCCGCTCAAGGAAGGCTATCGCGCCTGGGGCGGGGGCCTCGGCCTCGCCAAGCATCTCAGCGGCGCGCAGCTCGACGCGGCCTACGACTACATCAACTGGTACATGTCGGGCTGGGTCGGCGCCTTCCTCAACCGCCAGGGCTACTACTCGGCGGTGCTCGAGACGGCCAAGGCCAACATGACCGAGGACGAGTGGGGCTTCTGGATGGAAGGCAAGCCCGCCAAGGGCGACATCAAGAACCCGCAGGGCAAGGTGATGGAGAAGGCGGGCGCGGTGCGCGACGGCGGTTCGTTCTACGACCGCATGGGCGCCGTGGCCTGCTGGAACGCCGTCATGGACGAAGACCGCTACATGGTCCAGAAATGGAACCAGTTCATCGCGGCCTGAGCCTGCGCGACACCGGTACGAGAGGGCGCCGCGCAGGCGGCGCCCTCATCTTGTCGACATGAAGCGCATAGAGTCCTGGGTCACCTATCTGCAGGTCGCGCCGCTGGCGCTGGTCTTCCTGCTGTTCCTCGTGGTGCCGATCGCCACCATCGTGGTGGTGAGCTTCTTCGACTACGACACGGTCCGGATCATCCCGGCCTTCATCTGGCAGAACTACGACGAGCTGCTGACCTCGCCGGTCACCTGGCAGACCTATCTCCAGACGCTCGAGTTCGCCGCCATCACCTGGGCGCTGACCCTGCTGATCGGTTTCACCGTCGCCTACTTCCTGGCCTTCCATGTCCACTCGGCGACCTGGCAGACCGTGCTGTTCCTGGTCTGCACCATCCCGTTCTGGACCTCGAACATCATCCGCATGATCTCGTGGATCCCGTTCCTCGGCCGCAACGGGCTGCTCAACACCGCGCTGCTCAACATCGGCATCATCCACCAGCCGCTGGAGTTCCTGCTGTTCTCCGACTTCGCGGTCGTGCTGGCCTACGTGCACCTCTACACGCTGTTCATGGTGGTGCCGATCTTCAACTCGATGATGCGCATCGACCGCGCGCTGCTCGAGGCGGCGCGCGACGGCGGCGCCAACGGCTGGCAGACGCTGTGGAACGTGATCCTGCCGCTGTGCAAGCCGGGCATCGCGATCGGCTCGATCTTCGTCGTCACCATCGTGATGGGCGACTTCGTCACGGTGCGCCTGATGAGCGGCGGCCAGACCGCCTCGGTCGGCCTGATGATGATGAACGCCATGTCGCTGCTGCAATACCCCGCCGCGGCCGCCAATGCCGTGATCCTGCTGCTGCTGGTGCTGATCACCGTGGCCGCGATGATGCGGCTGGTCGACATCCGCAAGGAGCTGTGACGTGCCGCGCCACGGACGCCGTCCTCCCGCCTTCTGGCTGCTCGCGGCTTTCTTCGCGCTGTTCGTGCTGTTCCTCTACGGCCCGACCATCACCATCGTGATCCTGTCCTTCCAGGGGCCGTCGGGCGGACTGACCTTCCCGATGAACGGCGTGTCGGTGCATTGGTTCAGGAACCTGTTCGAGAAGCAGATGGTCGGCGACTTTGCCGGCTCCTTCCAGCGCTCGATGATCCTGGGCGTCGCCACCATGCTGGTGACGGTGGTGGTCTCGTTCTCCGCCGGGCTCGCCTTCCGCAAGCGCTTCCGCGGCTCGACGGCGATCTTCTATCTGGCGATCGCCAGCCTGATCGTGCCGTCGATCCTGATCAGCCTCGGCATCGGCCTGCTGTACCGCGTGCTCGGGCTCGACCCGGCCTGGTACAGCTCGGCCTTCGGCGCGCATCTGACCTGGACCCTGCCGTTCGGCCTGCTGATCATGTTCGCGGTGTTCAACCGCTTCGACCGGCGCTACGAGGAGGCCGCGCGCGATCTCGGCGCGACCTCGTGGCAGACCATCCGGCACGTCGTCGTGCCGATCCTGCTGCCCAGCCTGATCGGCGTCGGCCTGTTCGGCTTCACGCTCAGCTACGACGAGTTCGCGCGCAGCCTCTACACGTCGGGCACCTTCAATACGCTGCCGCTCGAGATCTACGGCATGACCACCAACGTCACGACGCCGGTGCTCTATGCGCTCGGCACTGTGACCACGGGCGTGTCGTTCCTGGTGATCGCGCTGGCGCTCGCCTCCACCGTGATCCTGCGCCGCCGTCGCGCCCGCTTCGGCAGCGACGCGGGGAAGGCGGCCTGATGGCACGCCGCGCCCGGGTCCTGCGGATGGCCACGGCGGGCCCGCACGACACCGCGCCGCTCGCGGCCGCGATCGCGCGGGGCGAGGTCGATCCCCGGACCATCGTCGCGATCGTCGGCAAGACCGAGGGCAATGGCTGCGTGAACGACTTCACCCGCGGCTACGCCACCCTGGCGCTGAAGTTGCTGCTGGCCGATCACCTCAAAGTGCCGCCGGCCGAGGTCGAGAAGCGGGTCGCCATCGTGATGTCGGGCGGCACCGAGGGCGGGCTGTCGCCGCATCTGCTGGTGTTCAGCCGCGGGGAGGA
>CAWUOG010000149.1:0-6838 GCA_963923875.1 uncultured Alphaproteobacteria bacterium | reverse complement strand
CTTCCTCGCCTTCCTCGGCCTCGCGACGCTGTTTCTGCTCTGATTTCCTCCCCATTCATATGGGGAGGTGTCGTCGTCATACGACGACGGAGGGGGCATGACCGACAGCGCGCCACTCGGGCGAAGTCCACTTCGCCCATGGTGGCGCGCTCCCAGCGAAGATTTGGCCCCTCCGTCAGCGTAAGACGCTGACACCTCCCCATCCGAATGGGGAGGTTGGCGAACGCCGGCCGGCTTCGCATCCCGGCTTGCGCGCGCTATCGTGCCGTCCAGGAGGACGACCCATGACGTTGCTGCGCCGCGCCCTGTCCGCGACCGGCCTGCTGCTGCTCACCCTGCTCGCCGCGACCGCGGCGGCGCAGAACAAGGTGCCGACCGAGCGCGGGCTGGAGGCGCTGGTCAAGGCGAGCCTGCTCTCGTTCAACGACGCCAACATCACCGGCAACTACACCGTCTTCCACGCCAAGCTCTCCAAGCCGTTCCGCGACCAGTTTCCGCCGGATCGCCTGCAGCAGGCTTTCAAGGAATTCGCCGACAAGCAGATCGACATCGAGCTGATCGGCGCGCTGAAGCCGACCTACGAGCCCGAGCCGCTGGTCGATCCGTCCGGCCGGCTGGTCGTGAAGGGCTGGTTCCCGACCGACCCGATGCGGGTCGCCTTCAGCCTCGACTTCATTCCGTCGGACGGCGAATGGAAGCTGATCAGCATCAACGTCAAGACCGTCGATTCGCCCCCGGCCGCCCAGCCCTCAACTCCCAAGCAATGACAGGCAAGACCCGATCATGATTCCCAATGCCATGCCGCCGTTCGATTTCGGTCTGGGCGAGACCGCCGACGCGCTGCGCGAGCAGGTCCAGCGCTTCGCGGCCGACCAGGTCGCGCCGATCGCCGCCGAACTCGACAAGACAGACCGCTTCCCGCGCGAGCTGTGGCCCAAAATGGGCGAGCTCGGCCTGCACGGCATCACCGTCGAGGAGGAGTATGGCGGCTCGGGCCTCGGCTACCTCGAGCACGTCATCGCGGTCGAGGAGATCTCCCGCGCCTCGGCGGCGGTGGGCCTCAGCTACGGCGCGCACTCCAACCTGTGCGTCAACCAGATCCGGCGCAACGGCAACGACGACCAGAAGAAGCGCTTTCTGCCCAAGCTGATCTCCGGCGAGCATGTCGGCAGCCTGGCCATGAGCGAATCGGGGGCGGGTTCCGACGTCGTCTCCATGAAGCTGCGTGCCGACAAGAAGGGCGACCGCTACGTGCTGAACGGCACCAAGATGTGGATCACCAATTCGCCGGACGCGCAGGTCATCGTGGTCTACGCCAAGACCGATCCGGCCGCCGGCCCGCGCGGCATGACCGCCTTCATCGTCCCGACCGACGCCAAGGGCTTCAGGGTGGCGCAGAAGCTCGACAAGATGGGCATGCGCGGCTCCTCGACCGGCGAGCTGGTGTTCGAGGATTGCGAGATCCCCGAGGAGAACGTGCTGGGCGCCGTCGGCAAGGGCGTCAACGTGCTGATGAGCGGGCTGGACTACGAGCGCGCCGTGCTGGCGGCGGGGCCGCTCGGCATCATGCAGTCGGCAATGGACATCGTCGTGCCCTATGTCCACGAGCGCAAGCAGTTCGGCCAGGCGATCGGCGAGTTCCAGCTCGTGCAGGGCAAGCTCGCCGACATGTACACCACGATGAACGCCTGCAAATCCTACGTGTACGCCGTCGCCAAGGCCTGCGACCGCGGCCAGACCACGCGCAAGGATTCGGCCGGCGCCATCCTCTACGCCGCCGAGAAGGCGACGATGGTCGCGCTCGACGCCATCCAGCTGCTGGGCGGCAACGGCTACATCAACGACTACCCCACCGGCCGCCTGCTGCGCGACGCCAAGCTCTACGAGATCGGCGCCGGCACCAGCGAGATCCGCCGCATGCTGATCGGCCGCGAGCTGTTCGCGGAGACGGCTTAGTCTTCTGGACCGCGGGCCTCCAGGCCCGCCTCATGAGTCATGAGCGCGGCTGGAGCCGCGCGGTCCGGAGGAGCATTAGGGTTACTGGAGTCGCGCGCAGCGATGAGTCAGGCTGCGGACATGAACAACACTCCCGCCTACGGCGCCGCCCTTCGAGACGAGTGGGGCCTCGAGCCCGACTTCCTGACCGTCAATCACGGCTCCTATGGCGCCACGCCCAAGGCGGTGCTCGCCGAGCAGGATCGCTGGCGCAGGCGCATGGAAGCGCAGCCGACGCGGTTCTTCTCGCTGGAACTGCCGGGCGCGCTGCGCGAGACGGCAGCCGTGCTCGGCAAATTCATCGGCGCGCCGGCCGACGACGTCGCGTTCTCGACCAATGCCAGCACTGGCACCAACGCCGTGCTGCGCTCGATGAAGTTCGCCGCCGGCGACGAGATCCTCTACGTCAGCCACGTCTACAACGCGGTGCGCAACACCGTGGCCTACGTCGCCGAACAGACCGGCGCGAAGGCCGTGGTCGCCGACATTCCATTCCCGCGGCCGGATGCGGCGGGAATCCTGGCCTGCATCGAGCGCTCCATCGGCAAACGCACCCGCATCGCGGTGATCGATCACATCACTTCGCCCAGCGGGCTGGTGCTGCCGGTCGCCGAGATCGTGAAGCTTTGCCATGACGCCGGCGTGCCGGTGCTGATCGACGGCGCGCATGCGCCGGGCCAGGTGCCGCTCGACCTCGCGGCGCTGGGCGTCGACTGGTATGTCGGCACCTGCCACAAATGGCTCTGCGCGCCCAAGGGATGCGGCTTCCTCTATGCCCGGCCCGAGCGCCGGGCCGACCTGCATCCGGTGGTGATCAGCCACGGCTATGGCGGCGGGTTTGCCGCCGAGTTCGACTGGACGGGAACCGCCGATCCCTCGGCGTTCCTGTCGCTGCCCGCGTCGATCGCGTTCTGGGAGCGTCTGGGCGGGCCCCGGCTGATGGAGCGCAACCGGGCGCTTGCGGCGCAAGCCGCTGCGCTGGTGGCCAATGCGCTCGGCACCGAAGTGGGCGTCTCGCCCGACAGGGCGGGCAGCATGGGCCTGGTGCGCCTGCCGATGGTCGTGAAAGAGGCGACGCGCGCCGGCGCCGTGCCGGTGCGGCGCGCCCTGCAAGCCCTCGGCACCGACGCGCCGGTCCATCCGGTCGACGGGCGGATGTGGCTCAGGCTCTCGGCCTACGCCTACAACGAGATCGGCGACTACGAGCGCCTGGCCGCGCTGGTGCCGCGGGCGCTCGCCGCCATCAGCTCGACGGCGGCGTAGCGCAGCGGCTCAGCCACTTCGAGGGCTGGTTGTTGGGGCTGACCAGCCCGTCGCGGATGCTGTATTCGCCGGTGCCGACATTCTTGCTTTCGATCGTGCGGAAGCGGCCGTCCGCGCCCCTGGTGTTGACGTTGAGCCGGGTCTGCGGCGGCGACACCGTGGTGAACTTCATCACGATCTCGATGTTGCCGTCGGGAAGGAGGCGGGCCGATGCGATTTCGTTCGAGCTGCGCCCATCGCCGTAGTTCTGTTCGTAGAACAGCCGGCCGTCGCGCACGACGTAGCTCAGCCAGGTGTGCAGGCGCGACGGCGGTATGCTGCAGTCGCTCGACCAGGTGCCGAGAAGGTCCCAGCCGGTCGCGGCCTGGATCGGCGATTGCGCCGCGGCCGGCGACGGTGCCAACGGCGCCGGCAGGAGGAGGGCGATGGCGACCCACTGCGCTGCGGTCCGCGGCAGGAACTTCACGCGCACTGCCATGACAGGCGCAGGGTAGGGCACGCGGGCGGCGCGTCCAAGCGGCACAGGCGCCGCGGATGGATTGACGGCGGGCGGCTTTTAATACACGGTGTGTATCTAACATCATGCCGCGCTATCTCACCGAACAGGACATCGCCGACTTTCGCGCCGAGCTGTGCAAGGTCGCCACCGAACGCTTCGCCCGCTACGGCTACGAGGGCGTCACCATGCGCCAGCTCGCCGACGCGCTGGGCTGCAGTCCCAAGACTCCCTACCGCTATTTCAAGGACAAGGCCGACATCCTGGCCACGGTGCGCGCGCAGGCCTTCACCCGGTTTTCCGAGGCGCTGGAGAAGGCGGCGGCCGGCGTCACCGATGCTGCCCAGCGCGGCCGGCTGACCAGCCAGGCCTATCTCCAGTTCGCGCTCAAGAACCCGCATGCCTATCGCATCATGTTCGAGATCGATGCGCCGGTGGACGACAAGCACCCCGAACTCGGGCCGGCTGCCGAGCACGCCACGCGCTTCATCACGCGCGGCGCCGAGGAACTGGTTGCGGCGGGCGCCATGGACGTCGATCCCAAGCTGTTCGGCTACACGATGTGGGCCGGCATGCACGGTATCGTCATGCTGCACCAGTCGGGCATGCTCAGTCATGGCCCGGACTACCAGGCGCTGGCCCACTTCCTCGGTCTGACGATGCTGAAGGGGGCGGGCGCCCGGAGGACGGCGCCGGCAAAACGGACCGCCGGGAGGAAGAAGACATGACCGCAGGCGTCACCTCGGGCGAGCGTTTCCGCAGTTGGCTGGAGATCCAGGCCAATGCCGCGCGCGGCGCGGGCGGGCTCGCGGCGATCGGAATCGGCGAGGACGACAGCGTGGCGCTGATGGTGCGCAATGACTTCGCCACCTTCGAGCTCAACATGGCGGCGGGCCAGATCGGCGCCTACGCCGTGCCGATCAACTGGCACTACACCGCCGAAGAGGCGGGCTACATCCTGGCCGATTGCGGTGCCAAGGCACTGGTGATCCACAGCGACTTGCTGGCCCGCATCGCCGCCGGCGTGCCGGCCGGCGTGAAGGTGCTGGTCGTGCCGACGCCGCCCGAGATCGCCGCGGCCTACGGTGTGCCGCCCGAGCAATGCCGGGTGCCGGCCGGTCTCGAGGACTGGGACGCCTTCGTCGCCCGCAGCGCGCCCAACACCCGGCCGCCCAAGGCCTCGCGCGGCAGCATGATCTACACCTCGGGCACGACCGGACGGCCCAAGGGGGTGCGGCGCCAGCCGTCGACACCCGAACTGCAGGCCGGCGCCGCGGTCGAAATCGGCAAGCGCTGGGGCCTCGTCCCCGACCCCGCGACCGTCGTGCTGATGAACGGGCCGATGTACCACTCCGCGCCGGCGGCCTACGGCATGCAGAGCGCGCGGCTCGGCCTCGCCATGGTGCTGCAGCCGCGCTTCGACGCCGAGGACATGCTGCGGCTGATCGAGAAGCACAGGGTCACGCACATGCACATCGTGCCGACCATGTTCGTGCGCCTGCTGCGCCTGCCCGACGAGGTGAAGAAGAATTACGACCACTCTTCGGTGCGCTGGATCACCCATGGCGCCGCCCCGTGCGCGCCGGCGGTGAAACGGCAGATGATCGATTGGTGGGGGCCGGTGATCTACGAATACTACGGCGCCACCGAGACCGGCGTCGTCGTCTGGCACGATTCCGCCGAGGCGCTCGCCAAGCCCGGCACGGTCGGCAGGGTGGTCGAGGGCGCCGTCATGCGCATCGTCGACGAGCAGGGCAACGACGTCAGGCAGGGCGAAGTCGGAGAGATCTTCCTGCGCGGGCCGCTCTACAACGACTTCACCTACAACAACGACGACGCCAAGCGGCGCGAGGTCGCGCTCGGCGATCTCGTGACGGTGGGTGACGTCGGCTACCAGGACGCCGACGGCTACGTTTTTCTGTGCGACCGCAAGCGCGACATGATCATCTCCGGCGGCGTGAACATCTACCCGGCCGAGATCGAATCGGTGCTGATCCAGATGCCGGGCGTGCGCGACTGCGCGGTGTTCGGCATTCCCGACGACGAGTTCGGCGAGCAGATCTGCGCCTATGTCGAGCCGGCCCCGCCGGCGCCCGGCGCGGCGGCTATCGATGCGATAGCCGTTCGGCAGTATCTCGGCCAGCACGTGGCGCGCTACAAGGTGCCCAAGGTGGTCGAGTTCAGCCCCGCGCTGCCGCGCGAGGATTCGGGCAAGATCTTCAAGCGCAAGCTCCGCGCTCCCTATTGGGAGAAGGCGGGGCGATCGATCTAGGTTTCCTCCCTGCGCGTAGCGCGGGGAGGTGCCCGCGTAGCGGGCGGAGGGGTCAAAGCTCCCGTACTGATCTCATGACCCCTCCGTCAGCGTAAGACGCTGACACCTCCCCATCTGAATGGGGAGGAAGGTTGAGAGGACCAATGGCGGACGACGACGTCACCCTGTTCGGCAAGATCAAGAACAAGCTCCTCGACAGCAAACAGAAGTGGGCCGAGGAAGGCCGGCTATTGACCGGCAAAACGGCGGCGCACAGCCAGCGTCTGCCGCCGGGTCAGCGCCGGGTCGAGAACTGGCCGGTGCTCGATCTCGGCATCCAGCCCGAGATCCCGACCCACGCCTGGCGGCTGTTCGTCGACGGCGAGGTCGAGAATCCCGTGCAGCTGAAATGGGGCGAGTTCACCGACCTGCCGAAGACGGCCCTGACCACCGACATCCACTGCGTCACCGCGTGGTCGCGCTACGACAACAAATGGGAAGGCGTCTCGGCGCGCACCCTGATCGATCTGGTGAAGCCCAAGGCCGACGCGAAGCACGTGATCTTCCACTCCTACGACACCTACACGACCAACGTGCCGCTGGTGGATTTCGCGGCCGACGACGTGCTGCTGGCCTGGAGCTGGCAGGGCGAGCCGATCAGCCGCGAGCATGGCGGGCCGCTGCGCGTGGTCATCCCGAAGCTCTACTTCTGGAAGAGCGCCAAGTGGATCAAGAGGGTCGAATTCTCGGTGCTCGACAAGCCGGGCTTCTGGGAAGTGCGCGGCTACCACAATTACGGCGATCCGTGGCTGGAACAGCGCTACGATGACGAA
>CAWUOG010000148.1:0-6861 GCA_963923875.1 uncultured Alphaproteobacteria bacterium | reverse complement strand
ACACGCATTTCACCACGGTGATGATCGCGGAGAAGATGGCGGATCTGTTGAAGCGTGAAAGATAGCCTTCCCGGCACATGACGCCGAATTCATAAGTCTTCGGCGGCAGTCAGCGGCCATCGACAGACGTGTCGCAGGTTCACCCGGGATACAAACTCGAAACGGCGCGCGAAGAGGCTGGCCTCATGGCCAAAGGAGGCCTGGCCGCTTGAAGGCAGCGACGGCCCGGGGCGTGCCGGCGGACATCTAGCCTGGCCCTCGCAGATGCCGCTTGCGTCGGGTCCGATGGTCTTGCCCCAGGGTGTAGCCATGATGAGACGGGCCGGATTCCAAAAGACTGTGGTCCTCTGACGGCCACGAGGCATCGCAGGCTCGGATCGATGCTGGAATGAAACGATGGTGCCGATCCGGATCCATTCCGACCCTCGACACCCACCGCCTCAATCGACCCTCCATCGCTTTCGGGCACAGGACATTGCAACGACTTTCGCCCCCAAAATGGCTGCAATTCTTTCGGGCCCTACGCGAACATCGGCAACGTCTGCGGTCAGACTATGCCGCATGAGTACCTTTGAATCCTACGAGAGCGTCGGCGCGACGCCCAACGCCAAGTCATTGTCCAGCGACGGGGCAAGCGCCGCGGCGCGCCCCGGCTCTGCCGGTGCGAAGGGTCCCATTCCCGGCTTCATGTCGGCGCGTCGAGCGGCGATCCTGGGAGCGGGGGCCTGGATTGCGAGCCTCTGGATCGCCATTGGCGCCCTTGCGGCCATGATCTACCTGTCTGCTGTCAAGGAAGGCGAGAACATCGCGCGCGACACCGTCTTCATGGTGGGGGCCTATGTCGGCCAGACCATGAGATCCGGAGACCTGGTCCTCGAAGGCATGCGTTCGATGCTTGCCGAACAGGGCGTGACCGATCAGGAATCCTACGAAGCCTTCGTCCGCAGCCGGCAGGTGCACGACACGCTGCGCGACCGTGTCGCGAACATGCAGGAAATCGACAAGGCGGCGTTCATTTCGGCCAAGGGCCAGGTCCTGAACTTCTCGTTCAAGTATCCCGCGCCGCCGATCAACGTAGCGGACCGCGACTATTTCCAGGAGCAGATGAGCGTCGGAGCGCCGCTTCGGACAATTGGCCGGGTAGCTCTCGATCGCGGGTCCGGAAAGTGGACCTTCTACATCGCCAAGCGGCTGCTCGACGCCAACGGCATTCCGATGGGCGTCGCCATCGTCGGCCTGAAGGCAGACTTCCTCTCGGAATTCTTCGCCAATACCACCCTGCACGGATCCGTCGCCGTCGTCCTGCAGCGCAACGATGGCGTGGTGCTCACCGGATCTGGAATCGATCACAGTGCCTATGGGCAGCAGCTTCAGGCTGACCTCGGCAAACTGCCCGGTGCAAAATCCGCCATATCGCCGACGACGATCCTGGCGGCAGCCCCCGACCCGGAACGGGCGCTCGTCGCGTTGGGCAGTGTCGACAACCCGCCGAACATCCTGACATCCCTTGGAGCGCAACGACATATCGTGGCGTCGGTGGGCATTGGCGGTGCGCCCGCCCGGGCCCTGGTCTTCGTTGCAGAGCAGGCGTTCCTGTCCAAGGCGACCTCATGGTGCCTCGGACTGGCGGCCGTCGGTGTCGTCGTCACGGCCCTCATCGTGCTGGCGCTTCGGCGCGGCCTGAAACTGATCAACGTCGCCGAGACGGCTGCCGAAGAAGTCAAGGACCACCGGATGCTGTCGGCCATCGTCAATACCCCGTCAGCGCTGACCGCCGTGATCGCGAGGGACGGCCGAATCGTGCAGGCGAACGACAAATTCTGGAATGCCGTGGCCGGCAACGCGGCGCGCGCGCCGTCCGTGTTGATGCGCGATCATGTCGGTGGCCGGCAGGCACTGCTGGATTTCGCCTGGGCCCAGGGTGCGGATGGCGACGGCCCCTCCAAGGAATTCGAGCTGCAGATCAGCAAGCCGGACGGCAAGGCCTTCCTGCATCTTGCGGCAACTCACCAGGAGCTGGCCAACATCGGCCCGTGCGTGATCCTCGTCGGCCACGACGAAACCGACCGCCTGAACTTCCAGGCAGCCCTTGCCCATTCGGCCCGACTGGTGACGCTGGGTGAATTGACGACCGGGGTCGCCCACGAACTCAACCAGCCGCTGTTCGCCATGTCGATGTCGGTGGAGAATGCGCTGGCCGATATCGAGAACGTCAACGCCCGGAAGGCAGCAGAAGCGACCGCGCCTGCATCGCAGCAATCTCCCGAAGAGCAGTTGGTCGCGAGACTTCGGAAGAACCTCGGCGGCATTCTCAATCAGATCAAGCGGGCTTCGGCCATCGTCCAGAACATGCGGGTATTCGGCCGCGCCGAGAATGCGCAGCCCGGAGAGTTCGATATCCGCACCGCCTGCCAGATGGCGCTCGACCTGACGTCCGAGCAGCTCCGGCTGGCAGGAATAGAGGTCCGGGCGCAGCTCGGCACCGACCCGATCATCGTCCATGGCGTGCGCAGCCAGCTCGAGCAGGTCCTGGTCAACCTGCTGATCAATGCGCGCGACGCCACCTCGGGAGTCGGGGCGGGAAATCCGCGCCTCGTGGAGCTGGTCATCGACAGGGACGCCGCGCAGGGAACGGCCCGGGTCAACATCAGGGACTCCGGAGCCGGCGTTCCCGAGGAGATCCGCAGCCGGATCTTCGACCCGTTCTTCACGACCAAGCCGGTGGGCAAGGGCGTCGGTCTCGGCCTGTCGATCTCCTACGGAATCATGCGGGACATGGGCGGCCGGATCGGCCTGGTTCCGACCACGAAGGGAGCCGACTTCCAGCTCGACCTGAGACTGGCCGCGGCGTGAGCCGGACGAGCGCGCGGCGCGGGCGAAGGGTAGCGCCTGCGCCTATCGCTGCGGAAAATTCGAGTGCTCGGCATCGCCCGTTGATGCCTTACATTCTACGCATCGCCGCGGTCGCAGCGTTGCTTGTGATAGCCGGCCTCGGTTTCGCGCAGGCGCAGCAGGGCGCTCCTGCAGACGAACGCCGAATGGCTTACGAGCAAGCCTTCCAGGAGACGCTGCAGGACCCGGCAAACCTCGACAAGCTTTTCCGATTCGCGGTGCTTTCCGCGGAGACAGGTGACCTCGAGGGAGCGATATCGGCGCTCGAGCGGATTCTGGTCATCAATCCGGATCTCCCCAGGGTAAGGCTCGAACTGGGCATCCTTTACTTCCGGCTCGGGTCCTATGAAGCGGCGCAGACCTATCTCGAGACGGCTCTCGCCTCTCCCGCCCTGCCGGAGGAGTTGCGACAGCGGGCAGCGCCTTTTCTGGCCGCGACCCGGCAGCGCCTCAGCCCCTCCCGCTTTTCCGGCGAGGGCTTCCTGGGATGGCGATATCAGTCGAACGCCAATCTGGGACCCTCCTCGTCGAATATCCTGCTGTTCGGCGCGCCGGCAAATCTGAATGCGACTGCCCTGGGAACGCCAGACTGGGGTGTCGTCGGCTCGCTGCAGTTGCACCATGTCCTCGACCTGCGCCGCCAGGACAAGGGCATGCTTGAGACGCACCTGACTGGCTATGCCAACCGACAGTTCCAGCTGAATACGACCGACGTCGCGCTATTCGACATCAATACCGGACCGCGCTTTCAGGCCTTCGAGGGCACATTCGACGAATTCACCCTGCGTCCGTTCCTGAATGCCGGGTATGTGTGGATCTACGACACGCCTTACTACGGCGGTCTTGGTGCAGGCCTGGAGGCCGGCGTCGTCCTTTCCGAACGCCTGCGCAATCTGACCACGGTTCGCTGGCGGCAGCAGAACCACCCGGACACCTGGTACCTGGCCGCCAACAGCCTGTACACGGGAGTGGAGTACAGTGCATCGACGGCATTCGAATTCCAGCTCAGCAGCGCCGTCACAATCTTCGCCAATGCCGTCGGCAGCCGATTCGAGGCTGCATATACGCCCGTCCAGAGCTACAGCCTCTGGATAGCCGGCGGGGGAGTGACATTCAGGTTCGCCGATCCCCTGTTCCACACGGAGCAGGCCTGGCGGATCAGCCTGTCGGTCAACGAGCAATGGTGGTCCTACGACAAGCCAAACGTGGCGGTCGATCCGAACTCCAGCCAGTCGCAGACTGACACTCTCGCAAGCCTGACTCTCGCCATTCCGTTCGACGACCGAACGACGTTCCAGGTGTCGGCCGGACGATTTGTTCGCACTTCCAATCTGCCGAACTACGCCTTCGAGAACAGCACCGCGATGTTCGGCGTGAGCTGGCGCTTTTGATCTGCCCCGGGAGGTTGAGATGGCTTGGATAACGGGAAGTTTCCGGGGCAAGGCACTTGCAGCCCTCGTAGTCACAATCGCCGCGATCACCGCAGGTGCGGAAGCAAGAGTAGGCGTTACAAGCGCAGCCGAGGGGGACCCCCTCGGCAAGCCGCCCGCCGAAGCGGAGCGGATTCTTCGCATTGGCGTCGACATCCAGGCCAACGAGGTCGTCACCACACAGGCCAACGACCGCGCCCATCTGGTCTTTCTCGACGGAACCTCGATCACGATCGGTCCCAACTCGCGTTTGACGATCGACAGCTTCGTCTACGACCCCAACTCAAAGCAGGGAAGTCTCGCTCTCTCGGCAGGGGCCGGGATCCTGCGCATCGTCGGCGGCAAGATCAGCAAAACCCAGGCAATCACCATCAACACGCCTTCCTCGAATATCGGCGTTCGTGGTGGCATCGCGGTGATCGACGTACAGCCGGCGCAGACCAGGGCGGCCTTCCTGTTCGGCAGGGACATGACTGTCTCGGCGCAGAGCCAGACGCAGACGGTAACCCGACCGGGCTATCAGGTGATCGTCACTGCAGGCGCCGCGCCAGCCGCACCGATTCCGGTTCCTCCCGGCGCACTCGCTGCCGGCATCGGCCAGCTCGAAGGCAGAACCGGCTCGCGCAGCACCTCGAGCGCCTCGAATGCCGCGGCGGCAGCCTCCATCGTGACCGGCACGCGCACCCTGGCAAACACCGTCCCGGCCACGACTCCCACCAGCCTGACACAGACCACTTCGTCGCCCTCAGGTGGCTCTTCGAATTCGCAATCGACCGGCTGGCAGCAATGGAATGGCGGGGTCGGGTACAACACCCCATCCGCATTCAATCCGATCGCGCAGATGCCCCTGACCGGATCGGCGAATTACAACGGTACCTTCGATGCCAACAGCACGAACGGCAGCGTGAAGGGCAACTTCTCGATGTTGTGGAATTTCTCCAGTCTGAGTGGCAGCTTCACGCTGGTCAGCACCACCGCCGCAAATCCGGGCACCGGGAGTGGCACATTGAGGCAGAACGGCAGCGGCTTCAGCGGCCCGTTCACGGTGGTCAACTCGAACTCTTTGGTCGGCAGCGGCACGCTCCAGGGCAGCTTCGTAACCACATCGTCGGGACCGGCCGGCGGGGTGAGCGGCAGCTTCAGCGGCACCAGCGCCAACAGCTCGGGAAGCATCACCGGTACCTTCAAGGGAACAAGGTAGTCGCGGTCTTTGCGCTGGCCCGACGGGCGCGCAATCGGAATACAGACCGGCTGCTGTCGCTGATTGCCTATCGCTGGACGCGCAGTCACCGAAGGCCGCGCGTCATTTTCTTTATGGCCGGTCCCGGCCGCCGCTGGGCCGCCCTGCTCCTGCAAGCGGATGCCCGGGCCTTTCCAAGGGCGTCGGCTAGAGGCCGAGTTCGTCAACGGTCAGATGATGAAAGTCCCTGGAGACCGCCCAATGGGCAAGGTCCGCCCGGCCGATCTCCCGCAGCCATTGTTCGCCATGAGCGGTGACCCCTTCGGCGTTGTAGCTGGCGTGCAGCGCCAGATCTGCGTGGGGTCCGACCTGCCGCTGCCCGGTTGCAAGCCAGAGGTAGGCACAGGCCGAGTGGCATTGTCCCCGGGCCACGAGAGTCGAGCCGGAGCGGTTGAGAGCGGCGGCCATGTCGCGCGCCACCATCAATTCGCCGCCGCGCGAGGTGATGCTGAAAACGCGGCTCCCGTGCGCGATCGACTTCTCGAGACGGGCGATCATGCCCGCATCGATGTCGCCGGCGACCTGGACAGGCGCGGCGTGCCGCTCGGGCGCCGCAATGGGCGGCGTGCCTCGCAGGAGTGCCGTGAGCGACGGCTCGATCGGCCCCGAACCGAGCCGGTTGCGGGCGGGTGCCCCGGTGCCGACCGCGGACGGCGACGACGGAACGAGAAAGTGCTCGGCATCGATGCGGCCGGCGACGGCAGTCGGGCTTTCGCCATTGAAGTACGGAGCCGCCGCGGCCAAGGCGACCTCGACCGGCGAGGAGGCGGGCATGGTCTCCGCTCGGGAAGGCTGGGGCTGCAGCAGCACGCTGGTCACCCAGGTCGCCAGCAAGCCAAGAAAGAGAGACTTGGCCAAGGGCAGGCCGCAGGTGCGGATCGGGTGCACGGGCGCGCGAACGCGCGCATGAAATGATGCGTCATTCATGGGATCTGGACTCTATCTATGGTTGGTGCAGCGTTGAGCGCTGCGGGGAAAACACTTGATTGTTATGAGGCCAGCATGAACTCGCGACCGCCTTCATGGCCAACGGGACTGGAACCAATCCGGCGCCAAGGGAAGCAATTCATGTAACGATCATTTCGGCGCATCCCGGGGAAGTCAGTGTACCGGCTGGCGAAGCCACTGCCGGGACGGAGCGATTGAGAGGAATGCCCGCCGCCATCACGACTGCCTCGAGCCTCGCAATTGTCGGCTCCTGATGCGGCAGTCGCGGGAAACCTCACCCTCCGATCCCGGCCAATGCCTATCGTCCCAAAATGGTTGCATCTGGAATATGGCGGATTCGGTGCCGCTCCT
>CAWUOG010000147.1:0-6927 GCA_963923875.1 uncultured Alphaproteobacteria bacterium | reverse complement strand
GTCGTTCAGCTCGGTCATCGACTACGTCAACGAAAAGATCGGCGTCGTGTGCAACTGGCTGGTGCTGCTTGCCTGCGTCGTCAGCGGCGGCAACGCCATGGTCCGATATGCCTACGACCAGAGCTCCAACGCCTGGCTCGAGGTCCAGTGGTACATGTTCGCCGTGATCGTCATGTTCGGCGCGGCCTACACGCTGAAGCGCAATGAGCATGTGCGCGTCGACCTCTTCTACATGACCCTGTCGCGGCGCGGTCAGCTTTGGGTCGACATTCTCGGCACGATCGTCTTCCTGATCCCGACCTGCGCCATCCTGGCCTGGCTGAGCTGGCCGTTCTTCATGCAGGCCTACAATGTCGGCGAGCACTCCTCGAATGCCGGCGGCCTGCTGCGCTGGCCGATCAAGCTGGTGCTGCCCGTGGGCTTCGTCCTGGTCGCCCTGCAGGGCATTTCCGAACTCATCAAGCGCCTGGCCTTCCTCAACGACATTCCGGTCGAGAGTCTAGAGGCCCACTACGAGAGGCCGACGCAATGATCATCCCTCTCGAGTGGATGCCGCCCCTGATGTTCGCGGGGCTGGTGGTCTTCATGATCATCGGCTACCCCGTGGCGTTCTCGCTGGCGGCCGTCGGCTTCTTCTTCGGCTTCCTGTCGATCGAGTTCGGCTACTTCACCATGGCGTTCATGCAGGCCATTCCCGGCCGCGTGTTCGGATCCATCCTCAGCAACGAGCTGCTGCTCGCCATTCCGTTCTTCACCTTCATGGGCGCCATCCTGGAGAAATGCGGGCTGGCCGAGGACATGCTCGAGTCGATGGGCCAGCTGTTCGGCCCGATCAAGGGCGGGCTGGGCTACTCGACGATCATCGTCGGATTCATCCTGGGCGCGATCACCGGCACGGTGGCCGCGCAGGTCATCGCCATGGCGCTGATCACGCTGCCGGTGATGATGCGCTACAAGTACGACATGCGTTACGCCACCGGCGTGCTGGCGGCCTCGGGCACCATCACCCAGCTGGTGCCGCCGTCGCTGGTGCTGGTCGTTCTGGCCGATCAGCTTGGCCGTTCGGTCGGCGACATGTATCTCGGCGCCTGGGGCCCCTCGATCCTGCAGATCGTGCTGTTCGCCGGCTACACCTTCTACCTCACCCTGGTGAAGCCCGAGGCGCTGCCGCCGGTGCCGCGCACCCTGTTCGGCAAGGAACTGCTGGTCAAGTGCGCCTGGGGCATCATCCCGGCGGCGGTGCTGATCTTCCTGGTGCTGGGCACCATCATGATGGGCCTCGCGACCCCGACCGAAGCCGGCGCCATGGGCACGATCGGCGCGATCGTGCTGGCGGTGGTGCGCAATGCGCCGCTGACGCGGCTCGACAAGATCGCCTTCTATGGCGGCTGCCTGGCGGCGATCGTCGGCGCGCTGATCGGCATCTGGGCGTTCAAGTCGATCCCGTTCAAGATCGCCTTCACCTTGATGTTCGCCTCGGTGATCTGGCTGTGCTGGCGGGCCTGGCAGGTGACGGAACTGCGCAACCTGATCGTGCAGGCCTTCGAGGCGACCATGCGCATCACCGCGATGGTTGCCTTCATCCTGGTCGGCGCGACCTGCTTCTCGATCACCTTCCAGGGCGTCGACGGCAACAAGTGGGTCGAGCACCTGATGTCCAGCCTGCCGGGCGGCGTCTGGGGCTTCCTGATCGTCGTCAACCTGTTCGTGTTCTTCCTGGCCTTCTTCCTCGACTTCTTCGAGATCGCCTTCATCATCATCCCGATGCTGTCGCCGGTCGCCCAGAAGCTCCTGGCGCCGGTGGTCGGGGCGGACGCGGCGCTGATCTGGTTCGGCGTCATGATCTGCGTCAACGTGCAGACCTCGTTCATGCATCCGCCGTTCGGCTTCGCGCTGTTCTACCTGCGCTCGGTGGCGCCCAAGGAGGTCAAGAGCTCGGACATCTACTGGGGCTCGATCCCCTGGGTGCTGCTGCAGCTGGTCATGGTGGCGATCGTGATCGCGGTGCCGCAGTCGGTGACCTTCTTCCTCGACAAGCCCTCCGACGTCGACCCGAGCAAGGTCAAGATCGAGATCCAGGCGCCGCCGACCGAGGACGCCCCGCCGCCCGTCTTCAAGTAGACCGGGCCCTCCCGGGGGCGGGAACCGGGGCCGATAAAAAACCCCGCCGGTGGCCCGGCGGGGTTTTTCCTTGAGTGCGGCTTCTCGTGCCGCCCGGGTCTAGCGACCCTGGGCCGACATCGAGAAGTTGAAGTTGTCGAAGGTGTTCTCGGCGACGCGGAACCACAGGTTCTGGTCGGCGCGGAAGGCCTTCAGGCTGTCGTAGATCTTCTTGAACTTCGGATCCTTGGCGGCCAGTTCGTCATAGTACTTGTAGGCTTCGTTGAAGCACGGCTCGAGCACCGCGCGCGGGAACGGGCGCAGTTCGGTGCCCGCGGCGACCAGCCGGCGCAGCGCCGCCGGGTTGCCCGCGTCGTACTTCGGCACCATCCACGAGGTCACCAGGCCGGCCGCGGTCTCGACCATCGCCTGATACTGCTTCGGCAGCTTCGCCCAGGCATCGTTGTTGATGTACAGCGAGCCGACCGACGCGCCTTCCCACCACCCTGGGTAGTAATAGAATTTTGCGACCTTGTTGAAGCCGAGCTTCTCGTCGTCGTACGGACCGACCCATTCGCAGGCATCGATCGTGCCCTTTTCGAGCGCCGGGTAGATATCGCCGCCGGCGATCTGCTGCGGCACCACGCCAAGACGCTGCAGGATGAGGCCCGCGAAGCCGCCGACGCGGAACTTCAGGCCCTTCATGTCGTCCATCGACTTGATTTCCTTGCGGAACCAGCCGCCCATCTGGCAGCCCGTACCGCCGAACACGAACGAGCGGAAGTTGTATTCCTTGTAGAACTCGTTGATCAGTTCATGGCCACCGCCGAAATACAGCCAAGCGTAGTATTCGCGCTGGTTCATCGAGAACGGCAGACCGGTCTCGAAAACGAAGTTTGGATGCTTTCCAAAGTAATAGTAAGCGGCGGTCTGGCCGGCCTCGACGGTGCCGTTCTGGACGGCGTCGGCGACCTGCAGACCCGGGACGATTTCGCCGGCGGCGAATGCCTTGACCTCGAACTTGCCGTCCGACATCTCGTTGATCGCCTTGGCGAACACCTCGGAGCCGCCGTACAGGGTGTCGAGCGACTTCGGGAAGCTCGACGTCAGACGCCACTTCACCGTCGGCATGCCCTGCGCGATGGCCGGGGCCGCCACGGTCGTGGCCGCGGCAACGCCGGCCGCGCCGATCCCGGCGGTCCTGATAAACTTCCTACGCTTCATCTTAGACTCCTCCTCCCTGGGGGAACGTTTCACCGTTTCAAAGAGCTCTTTGTCGAGCTGCATCGAGACTGACATGCGAAATGGGTTTTGGAAAGGCACGGCCGGGCGCAAAAGTGGCGATAACCCGCCAATTCAGCGGTGTTTTGCCCGCCCGGCCCGGGCCCCGGGAGGCGGCTGAATGCAGGGTTTCGACTCGACCCGGGACGTCGTCTCGCAGGCCATCGTGGCCGCCATCCTGGCGGGCGTGTTCGCGCTGCTGGCGGCCGACCGCGTCCACCGGGTCCTCGTCCCGATCGGGGCGGTCGCGCTCCTGTGGGCGATCTCCTACTTCACCCCGTTCCGGCTGATCTCCTTCGAGACCGCCCAGAAGGCGGTCGACCTCAACGTCATCCTGCTGCTGTTCGCGATGATGGCGCTGGTCGGAGTCCTGAAGACCACCAACGTCTTCCCGTGGGCGGTCGACCGCCTGCTGGTCCGCTCGCGCGGCAACCCCGGCCGCGCCGCCCGCCTGATCATCTGGTTCACCGGCATCCTGTCGGCGGTCCTCGACAACGTCACGACGGTGATCTTCGCCTACCCGATGGCCTCGGAGATGGCGCGACGCCTGGGCATCAACGCCTCGGCCTTCCTGCTGCCGATGGTGATGGCGGCCAATATCGGCGGCACCGCCACCCTGATCGGCGACCCGCCCAACGTCCTGATCGGCGCCGACCCGCGCACCGGCCTCTCCTTCATGGATTTCATCTACAACCTCACGGTCCCCTGCGGCCTGATGATGGTGGTGCTGGTCGCCCATGCCCGCCGCTACTACCCGGGCGACATCGGCCGGCCGGCCGACACGGATCACGCGGCCGCCGCCACGCCGACCGGCGCGCAGCTGACCAACCTCCCGCTGCTGCGCGCCACGGGCTGGATCACCGCCCTCATCTTCGTGGGATTCATGACCCACGGCCTGACCCACATGCCGGTCGCGGTGCCGGCGGTGATCGGCATCGCCGGCATCCTGCTGGCGCAGGACTATTTCTATCTCAGGGAACACAGGCCGACCCTCGAGGAGCGCCAGCACGGCGTTCTCACGATCCTGGAAAAGGACATCGAATGGCCGACGCTGGCCTTCTTCCTGTTCCTGTTCATCCTGGTCGGTGCGGCCGTCGCGACCGGCCTGATCGAGAGCCTGGCCCTCGGCCTCGCCTGGGTGATCGGGAAGGCTTCCACGACCTTCGCCCTGTCGCCCCGCGCCACGCTGCTGCTGGCGGCGCTGATCATCCTCTGGGTCTCGGGCGCCCTGTCGGCGCTGATCGACAACATCCCCTACACCGCCGTCACCATCCCGCTGGTCGCGAGCCTGCTGGCGACCCTGAACGCCGGACCGGACGGCCAGGTCCTGTGGTGGGCGCTGGCGCTCGGCGCCTGTCTCGGCGGCAACGGCACCCTGATCGGCGCCTCGGCCAACGTCACGGTCACCGGGCTCGCGGAAAAGGACGGCAAGCGCATCTCGTTCGGCGAGTTCACCGCCTTCGGCGCGCGGGTGACGGCGATCACGCTGGCGATGTCGTCGGTCTACCTCGCGCTCTGGATCCATGTCGGCCCGGCGACCGTCAATGTCGCGGGCGCCGTCCTGCTGGCCGCGATCCTGGCGCTGCAGGCGAGACGCGGCGGCCGCCCGCCGGGCTGAACCGCGTCCCCGAACGAAAAAGGGCCCCGCCGAAGCGGAGCCCTTCCGATCCCGAACCGGCGGGGATCAGAGCTTGTTGGCCGCCGACTGGCGCGCCATGAAGTTGTCGAAGGTGTTCTCGACGACGCGGAACCACAGCACCTCTTCGTTGCGGAACTGCTTCCACGAATCGAAGACCTTCTTGAACTTCGGGTTCTTCGCCGAGGTCTCGGCGTAGAGCTCGACCGCGGCGTTGTAGCAGGCTTCCAGCACCGGCTGCGGGAACGGCAGGAACTTCGTGCCGCTCGCCACCAGCTCGCGCAGCGCCTTGGGGTTCTGCGCGTCGTACTTGGCGACCGTGTTGGTCGTGGTCGCCTCGGCCGCGGTGGCGATCGCCTCCTGGTACGGCTTGGGCAGCGAGTTCCACGCCTTCTCGCCGACATAGAGCGACAGCGCGGCCGCGCCTTCCCACCAGCCCGGGTAGTAGTAGAAGGGCGCCACCTTGTTGAAGCCGAGCTTCTGGTCGTCGTACGGGCCGACCCACTCGGCGGCATCGATCGTGCCCTTCTCCAGCGCCGGATAGATGTCGCCGCCGGCGAGCTGCTGCGGCACCACGCCGAGCTTGCTCATCACCTGGCCGGCGAAGCCGCCGATGCGCATCTTGACGCCCTTCATGTCCTCCGGCGTCTTGATCTCCTTGCGCCACCAGCCGCCCATCTGGCCGCCGGTGTGGCTCATCAGGAACGAGACGATCTTGTAGTCCTTGTAGAACTCGCGCATCAGCTCGAGGCCGCCCCCGAAATGCACCCAGGCATTGTGCTGGCGGGTGTTGAGGCCGAACGGCACCGCGGTGTCGAACGCGAAGGTCGGGTCCTTGCCGACGTAATAGTAGGAAGCGGTGTGGCCGCACTCGACCGTCTCGTTCTGCACGGCATCGACCACCTGCAGGCCGGGCACGATCTCGCCGGCGGCGAACACGCGGATCTGGAACTTGTTGTCGGTCATCGCCGCGACGCGCGCCGCGAAGTACTCGCCCGCGCCATAGATCGTGTCGAGCGACTTGGGGAAGCTCGAGGTCAGGCGCCACTTGATCTCGGGCATCGACTGGGCGATCGCCGGCGCGGCCACGGTGGCCGAGGCCGCGACAGCCGCACCGCCGACACCGGCAGTGCGCAGAAACCTACGACGTTGCATCAGAGTTCACTCCCTAAAGTCAGGCTTCCTGCCGGCCCCGTCTTTCGCAGACCGGGCCCGGAAGCGGCGGGGTTATGGCATGTCGCAGCCCGTCTGAACAGACATAGAAAAGCCCCGCAAATGCGGGGCTTTCCGGGCCGTTCGGGGGCTCGTCTCAGAGCTTGTCGGCCGCCGACTGGCGCGCCATGAAATTGTCGTAGGTGTTCTCGGCGACGCGGAACCACAGCACCTCCTCCTTGCGGAAGGCGGCCTGCGATTCCCACACCTTCTTGAAGTTCGCGTTCTTCGCCACGAGGCCGGCATAGACCTCGTTGGCGGCGTTGAACGAGGCCTCGAGGATCTGCGGCGAGAACGGCAGCAGCTTGGCGCCCGAGGCGATGAGCTGACGCAGCGCCTTGGGGTTGTCGGCGTCGTATTTGGCCGTGACCCAGGCGTTGGTCTCGGCCGCCGCCATGCGCAGGATACCCTGGTAGGCCTTGGGCAGGGCGTTGAACTTGTCGGCGCTGATCAGCATGTGCAGCGCCGCGTTGCCTTCCCACCAGCCCGGGTAATAGTAGAAGGGCGCCACCTTCACGAAGCCGAGCTTCTGGTCGTCGTACGGTCCGACCCACTCGGCGGCATCGACGGTGCCCTTCTCGAGCGCCGGATAGATGTCTCCGCCGGCGATCTGCTGGGGGATCACGCCGAGCTTGCTCATGACGTCGCCGGCCAGGCCCGCGATGCGCATCTTCAGGCCCTTGAGATCCTCGACCGTC
>CAWUOG010000146.1:0-7029 GCA_963923875.1 uncultured Alphaproteobacteria bacterium | reverse complement strand
CGGCGATGTCGACATCGCCGAAGAGGTGATGCGCCTGCAGGACAAGGTGCAGAAGCAGATTCGCGCAACCTACGCCAGGCTGACGCCGTGGCAGAGGGTGCTGGTGGCGCGCCATGCGGAGCGGCCGCACGCGCAGCGCTACATCGACCGGCTGATCACCGATTACACGCCGCTCGCCGGCGACCGCTCGTTCGGCGAGGACTCCGCCATCGTGGGCGGCATGGGGCGTCTGCAGGGCCGTTCGATCGTGGTGCTCGGCCAGGAAAAGGGCGACGACACCGATTCACGTATCAAGCACAATTTCGGCATGGCGCGTCCGGAAGGCTATCGCAAGGCGCAACGCCTGATGAAGCTTGCCGAGCGCTTCAGGCTCCCGGTGGTGACCTTCGTCGACACTCCGGGCGCCTATCCCGGCATGGATGCCGAGGCGCGCGGCCAGGCCGAGGCGATCGCCACCTCGATCGACACCTGCCTGGCGATCGGCGTGCCGCTGGTCAGCGTCGTGATCGGCGAAGGCGGGTCGGGCGGCGCGCTTGCCATCGCTTCCGCCGACCGGGTCTACATGCTGGAGAACTCGGTCTACTCGGTGATCACGCCGGAAGGCTGCGCCTCGATCCTGTGGCGTTCGAACGCCAACGCGCAGGACGCCGCCGAAGCCATGAAGATGACGGCGGCCGATCTCAAGAAGCTCGAGATCATCGACGAGGTGATTCCCGAGCCGATGGGCGGCGCGCATCGTTCGCCTGACGAGGCGATCGATACTGTCGGCAAGGTCGTGAATCAGGCGCTGGGCGAACTCTCGCAGCTCGACGCCGGTACCCTGCGCCAGCGCCGCCAGGACAAGTTCCTGGCGATGGGCAAGAAGGGCCTCTAGCTCAGGCCTTTTCCTTTCCGGCGGTGGCGTCCCACAGCGGCGACGCCATGGTCTCGGTGAATTCCCTGAACATCAGGTTGAACGAGATGCTGATGCGCTCGCTCTGCCCCTCGTTCGACGGCACGCTGTGCTTCAGCCAGGACGGGAACAGCAGCATGCGTCCTTCCTGGCTTTGGGCGTCGGCGCCGTTGGCGGTCATGCGGGTGTACTGGCGCGGCTTGGGCATGATCATCGATGGACGTGGGTCCTGGAACACGATGCGCGAGCCGGGCTCCGGAATGGCGACGTAGTAGACGCCGCTCAGGTAGTTGTTCGGATGATGGTGCGTCGGGTGATAGGCCCCGCGCGGATTTATGTTCGCCCAGCAGCCCGTAATCGTCATGGGATACTGGTCGACCTGCAGGAAGCGCGCGACTCCGCGCGCCGCCATTTCGACCAGCTTCACGAACTCGGCGAAGGCCGGCCGGGTGTGCAGGTCCTGCGGCGTCTGCCAGTTGGCGCCGGGCGGAATGACGGGCCGCGGCGAGATCATGCGCTCGATCTCGGTCTTGAGATGGCTGTTGAGCACCGCCGCGTCGGCCGGCTTGAGGTCGACGATCCAGAGCGGGCAGGGGAAAAGCTCCTGCACTTCCTGCTTTTCGATCATGGCAGCCATCATATCCGGCGATTGCCGGATTGTCCGTCCGGTGGTCCAATTGCCGTAATCAAAAGGGTGGAGGAACCCATGGCGATCAGCCTGCATGCCGTGACGCCCGAATTCGTGGCCGAAGTCGGCGACATCGATCTCGGCAAGCCGATATCGGCCTCCGATCTCGCAGCCATCAAGGCCGCCTTCACCAGGTATGCGGTCCTGATCTTCCCCGATCAGACCTTCAGCGACGAAAGCCATCTCGACTTTGCCCGGCATTTCGGGCCACTCGAGACCTCGGTGTTCAAGCTCCGCACCGACCACAAGATGCGGCTGGACGAGAAGATGGCCGATGTCGGCAACCTCGACGCCAACAACAACATTCTGGCCGCGAACGACCGGGTGCGCCTGTACCAGCTCGGCAACCGGCTCTGGCACACCGATTCCTCGTTCAAGCGCCTGCCGGCCTATTGCTCGATTCTGCACGGCCGTGCGATTCCGCCGATCGGCGGCCACACCGAGTTCGCCGACCTGCGCGCTGCCTACGACGCACTGCCTGAGGATACCAAGCGGCGGATCGCGGGCCTGGTTGCCGAGCATTCGCTGATGACCTCGCGTGCCCGGCTTGGCTTCACCGACTTCGACGAAGCTGAACGCAAGGCGTTCGAGCCGGTGCCGCAGGTGCTGGCGCGGCGGCTACCCGACAGTGGCCGCATGAGCCTCTATCTCGCGAGCCATGCCGGCACGATCCGCGGCATGGCCAAGGCCGACGCCGAGCGGCTCCTCAAGGAGCTGATCGACCACGCCACCCAGCGCCAGTTCGTCCATGCCCACCGCTGGCGGGTCAACG
This sequence comes from uncultured Alphaproteobacteria bacterium, assembly GCA_963923875.1. Lineage (GTDB taxonomy): Bacteria > Pseudomonadota > Alphaproteobacteria > Reyranellales > Reyranellaceae > Reyranella. Next base: position 4,677 of record CAWUOG010000146.1, on the reverse strand, counting down.
ATCTCGTGATGTGGGACGACCGGTGCACCATGCATCGCGGCATGGATTTCGACGACCAGCGCTACAAGCGCGACATGCGCCGAGCGACGGTGTCCGACGTGGCGCCGACCTGCGAGCAGATGGGCATGGCCGTCGCGGCAGAGTGATCACCGGCAGCGTTGGACGTAGAAGCGTTCTCGCCGGGCGTTGTGGGCGAGCACGCCCCTGGCGGCAGTCCTTGCTGCTGGCATGACAAGAGTTGTTTTCGATCTGCGACAACGATCCGCTTTCGTATTGCGCGGGAGGCGAATCGCGGCGGCAGTTCCAATATGCTCCGCCGACATCGGGAGGAATGGGCATGACCATCGACATCGAGCCGCTCAGGAAGGAACTCGGCCGCAAGATCGAGGAAGAGGACGTCGTCACGCAGGCGCCCATCAAGGCGATGCTGGCGACCTTCGATCGCGAAGAGAAGGTGCCGGAACCGGGCGAGCCGATCGCGCCGGGCTGGCATCTGCTCTATCTGCATTCCTATGCCCGACGTAACCAGCTCGGCCGCGACGGCGCGGCGTTTGCGGGCGGCGTGCTGCCCAAGATCCCGATGCCGCGGCGCATGTATGCGGGTTCCACGTTCACATTCGACGGCGACATTTGCGTCGGCGACAAGCTCAAGCGCGAGACCGAGTTCACGGACATCCAGTTGCGTCAGGGCAGTACCGGCACGCTGGTCGTGGCCACTCAGACCCGCCGGATCTTCACGCCGCGCGGGCTGGCCTGGACCGAGGTCTATTCGACGGTGTTCCGCGAGGATCCCAAGCCCGGCGAAAAGAGCGGCACACCGGTGCGCGAGGCGGCGCCGACGGACGTGCCGTGGCGGCGCACCATCGCGCCCGATCCGGTGATGCTGTTCCGCTATTCGGCGATTACGTTCAATCCGCACCGCATCCACTACGACCGGACCTACTGCATCGAGACCGAGGGCTATCCGGGCCTCGTGGTGCACGGGCCCTTCGCCCAGCAGTGCATCTTCGATCTGCTGCGCGATTCGGCGCCAGGGCGCAAGGTCAAGACGATCGCCGTGCGTGCCCGCGCGCCGTTGTTCGACACCTCGACCTTCGACGTGATCGGCCGGCCGACGGCCGACGGCAAGGGGGCCGAACTCTGGACGGTCACGCCCAAGGGCACGATCGCGACCGAGGCGACGGCCACATTCGCCTGAGGGGGGGAGTCCCCTTCGAGCGATAAAACGTGCGCAAAAGCCTTATCCGGCAGGCTTAAACCGTTATCGGTCGACCGATAAAAAATCGATAAATCGGCGACAATTTATTGCTCACCGGCCTCAGTCGTTGGCGGCGCCGAAGCGCAACGGCCGGAAGAAGTCGCGAATGTCGTCAACCAGGAGCCTGGGCTCTTCCAGGGCGGCAAAATGGCCACCTGACGGCATGACGGTGTGGCGTCGCAGTTCATAGCAGCGCTCGATCCATTCCCGGGGCGGAGCCGGCGCCAGGTCAGCCGGAAAGGCGGCGAAGGCCGTCGGTACCGTTACCTTCTCGCCAGGCGGCAGGCCGCGCGGATGCTGCTGAGTCACGCCACGATACAGCCAGGTCGCGGTGCCGGCAGTCCCGGTCAGCCAGTAGACCATGATGTTGTCGAGCAGCAGATCCATCGAAAAGCGGCTGCGCGGATCGCCCTTGCAGTCGCTCCAGGCCTGGAATTTCTCCGCGATCCAGGCGGCAAGGCCGACCGGCGAATCGGTCAGGGCGACGCCAAGCGTCTGCGGTCGCGTCGCCTGGATGCGCTGGTAGGCGACCTTGTCGTCGAGGGCCGGGCCCATGCCGGCGAGCCAGGCCTGTTCGGCGGTGCTGAGGGTCGCGGTCTTCAGGTCGATGCCGGGCCGCAGCCCCATCATATTGAGGTGCAGGCCGGCCACGCCCGACTTCCAGTCGTCCTTTTCGTCCTTTACCGGATGATCGAAGGCGCACCATGACGAGACCACGGCACCCCAGTCGCCACCCTGCACGCCGTAGGGTCGGCGGTAATTGAGCTTCTCGTGCACCAGGCGGTGCCAGAGCCTGCCGATGGCGCGCGGGCCGATCGGGCCCTGCGTGCCGTCGTCGCGGATCGGCGGTCCCGAAAAGCCGTAACCCGGCAGCGACGGCGCAATGACGTCAAAAGCATCGAGCGGATCGCCGCCGTGATCTTCCGGGTGTGCGAGCTCGTTGATGACATGCAGGAACTCGACGATCGAGCCCGGCCAGCCATGGGTGATCACCAGCGGCATAGGTCGGGGTGCACCCTCGACCTCCGTGCCCGGTTCGCGGATGAAGTGCAGGCGCTGCCTGCCGAGATCGACCAGGTAGTTGGGGAAGCGGTTGATCGCCTCCTGGCAGCGGTTCCAGTCGTAGCCGTGACGCCAGTGGTCGACCAGGTCGGCGAGGAAATCGGGATCGGTGCCGGCGGCCCAATCGTTCTCTTCGATGCGGACGGGCGGGCGCCAGCGACGCAGGCGCTCGTCGAGATCGATCAGCGCGCGTTCGGGGATGTCGACCTTGAAGGGCTCGGGCGTGTCGTAGGTCATGCCCGAGCGTACACCACCCGACCGGAGACTAGTCCAGCAGGTCTGCCTTCAGGCGCTGGCGCGCTGCCGCGTCGAGGCCGAGTGCGCGCTCGGCGAACTGCTCGGGATCTCCGAAATCCTTCCGCAGCACGTCGAATGCCGCCTCGAGGTAGGGCGTGCGTGCCTCGATAATGGCGGCGCGCGTGTCGATGTCGAGCTCGGGATAGCGGCCGATATGGCCGATCCAGAGATCGTTGGTGCGCAGATAATCCTCCATCACCGTTTCCCAGGGCACGCCGAGCAAGGTCAGCAGCAGCGCCGAGGCGAAGCCGGTACGGTCCTTGCCGGCGGTGCAATGAAACACCAGCGGCCGATGGGTGCCGTCGCTCAGGGTTGTGAACAGCGTGGCGAAACCCGGCGCGCAACGACGCGGGTAGTCGCGGTAATGGTCGGTCAGGAACTGCATCATGAGATGCGGATTGGCCGTGCCGTCGGCGACGGCGCCGCGGATCTTGTCGCCGACGCCGGGCTCGATATGGGCGCCGACGATGCGGCAGTCGAGGCCATCCACCCGGTGCGGCGTCTCGGCCGCCTCGTTGACGCCGCGCAGATCGACGATGGTGCGAACGCCGAGCTGGCCGAGGGCGGCGCGGTCGGCGGCGGTCAGGCCGCCGAGATGGGCGGAGCGGAAGACGGCGCCGCGCCGCACCTGGCGGCCGTCGGCCGTGCGATAGCCGCCGAGATCGCGAAAATTGGAGCCGCCCTGGAGCGGCACGACGTGGGGGAGTTCCTGTGAAACGGACATGTCCCAGCATGTATCACGCCGGTTACCGTCGTGAGAACCTGAAGACTCCGACGAAGACGACAAGGGCCGACACGGCCAACAGCCAGCCATGGAGTGCAGGCTGCGGCAGGCTGAGCCCGTTCTTCACGAAGCCCACGGTCGCCAGGATGTTGTCGAGCAGGATGGCGGCGAGCAGGCTGCGACTGACGGCGAAGAGCAGTGAGACCGCGGCCCAGACTCCCGCCAGGGTCAGGGCCGTCGGAAGATCGTTCCAGGGTTCAGGATAGGTGAAATGAAACAGGCCGAAGGCGACGCTCGAGAGCGCCACGATCGCGGCATTGCTCCTCCAGTCGTCGCATCCGAGGAAGGCGCGTACACCTGCGCCCAGCACGCCGAGGAACAGCAGGACTTCCGCGGTACTGGCCACGAGCAGGTTTGCGAACAGACCATGCAAGGTCCGCAAACCGGCCGGATCGCGCAGGAGCGGCAAGAGGGGGATGGCGGCGATGGCACTGCCCACGATCAAAGCTGACAATGAGGCGAGGATATCGCGCCGTTCGGCGCCGATTCCGAGTTCGCGTGGGCTGACGATGCCTCCCAGGACAATCTTGCCCATCAGCCACGCCGGCACGAGCGTTCCCCAGCCCATGAAAAACACGATCGGATAGAATGCCGGGATCGCCTTGACGCCCATTCCCTTGGGCGTGTGGTTGAAGAACCAGTTCAGGGCGAATGCGATCGCCAGGATCGCCACGGCGGCGACGACCGTCACTTGGCGCTGCGCGTCGGGTTGGGCTGTTCCTGCCGGCATCACTTCGAGGCAATAGCGTCTTGGACAGCCACGCGCCAGAGCCCGGCTGCTGCCGCCAGGACGCGACAGTCCGACAATCCACCCGGCCGGCCCGGTGCGGTGTTTCATCTTGCTGCCCGCGAAGTCTTCGTGCCTCAATGCCGCCGATGAAATTCACGCCGCAGCTCTACCTACGGCTGGCCGTTGCGTTCTGCGTCGTGGTCGGACTTTACGACGTGTTCGTGGTCGCCTCGCAGTTCCTGGGCGGCAACCGCTTCGTGAAGCCTCAATGGGTGCTCTACCCGGACTTCCTGACGCCGCACTCGGCGCTGCGTGCCTGGCTCGAGGGCAAGCTGTCGATGGTCTACACCGACATCGACAAGTTCACCGAGTACCAGAACGCGGTCTATGCCGACCGCTTCCCCTACGTCGTCTATTTCCGGCCATTCCTCTATCCGCCGCTCTGGCTGCTGCTGCTGCTGCCGCTTGCCTGGGTGGCTGTCGATCGCGCCTTTGCCGTGTTCATGGCCGTCACCGTTGGCGCCTCGGCGGTCGAGGGCCGCGATC
>CAWUOG010000145.1:0-7053 GCA_963923875.1 uncultured Alphaproteobacteria bacterium | reverse complement strand
CCGCCGCTTTGGCCGTGTCACCGAAGGCCTTCGCTCAGGACTATCCCAGCAAGCCTATCAAGATCGTCGTGCCCTTCGCGGCCGGCAGCGCGACCGATCTCGCCGCCCGCGGTCTCGGTGCACGTCTGCAGGAGATCCTCAAGCAGCCGATCGTGGTTGACGACAAGCCCGGCGCCTCAGGCCAGCTCGGCGCTTCCGCCGTCGCAACAGCGCCGGCCGATGGCTACACGCTTATGATGGGCACCAACACGACGAACGCCGCCAACGGCGCTCTGTTCAAGAAGCTGTCCTACGATCCCGAGAAGGATTTCGCGCCGATCGCCAACTGCATCTCCGGCGTGAATGCACTGGTCGTAAACAATGACCTGCCGGTGAAGACGGTCGCCGAGCTGATTGCCTACGCCAGGGCCAACCCCGGAAAGCTGAACTACTCCGAGGCGAGCGCCAGCCAGCGGCTGTCGGCCGAGATGTTCAACTCGATGGCCGGCGTGAAAATCGAACGCGTGCCCTACAAGGCGAGCCCTCAGGCGCTGGGCGACGTCGCCACCGGTCAGGTCCAGCTGATGTTTCCCGACCTGCCGCAGGCGCTGACCCAGATCCAGGCAGGCCGCGTGCGCGGATTGGGCGTCACAGGCCCCAAGCGCACCACCGTGGCGCCCGACCTGCCGGCCATCGCCGAGACGGTGCCGGGCTACGTACTGGTCTATTGGCTGGCGGTGTTCGCTCCAGCGGCGACCCCCAAACCGATCCAGCAGAAGCTCTACGAGGCGATCGCCGAGGCAATGAAGGACGAGGCGACCGTGAAGGCCATGACCCAGGGCCGCATGGAAGCCAACGTGCTCGGCCTCGACGCGTTCGCCGCCTTCGTGAAGAAGGAAACCCAATGGTGGACAACCGAGATCAAGAAGGCCGGCATCGAGCCGGAATGAGCCGACCATGAGCAAAGTCATCATCGAGAAGAACGGCCCGGTAAAGACGGTCTGGATGAACCGGCCGGAGAAGAAGAACGCGCTCGACAGCGAGCTGCTCTCCAACATGATCGACGCACTGCAGGCGCCGGTCGCCGCTGACGACCGCGTCATCGTGATTCGCGGCAAGGGCACCGTGTTCTGCGCCGGCCTCGACATGGCCGAACGCAGCAAGACCGCCGGCGCCGGCAAGGCAAGCGGCATCGAGATCATGCTGCGCGCCATCGAGCTCTGCCCTCTGCCAGTGGTCGCCGTGGTGCATGGCGACGCCATTGCTGGCGGCAATGAACTGGCGCTACATTGCGACATCGTCGTCGCAAGCCAGACGGCGCGCTTCGGCATGTCGCTGGCCCAGGTCGGGTTGGCGCCCAACTGGTTCCTCGCCAAGAAGCTGATGGAAGTGCTGGGTCCGGTGACGACGCGCGAGATGCTGCTGCTGGGCGATCCGCTGCCCGCGATCAAGCTCCATGCGCTCGGCCTGATCGCGCGCTGCGTGCCGCCGGACCAGCTCGAGGCCGAAGCCGAGAAGGTGATCGGCCGCCTTGCCAACAACGCACCGCTGTCGCTCAAGGCGATGAAGGCACTGACGGTCCGTCAGCTCGAAATCCGCGATCACATCAAGCACGACGATGTCGATGCCCTCGTCGTCGCCGCCATGCAGAGCCAGGACGCCCAGGAAGGCATGAAGGCGCGGCTGGAGAAGCGCACCGCCAAATTTCAGGGCAAGTAGAATGTCGATACGGCTGCGGCTCGACAAACCCTGGCAGCCGTTGACGGCGGAATCCGCCCAGCGCTTGCCAGGCCAGCTCGGCGTCTATCAGGTCGCCGACGCCGGGGGCACCGTCCTTTATATCGGCCAAGCCGGTGCCCGTTCGCCATTCGGCCTGCGCTCGGAGCTGCAGCGTGAGTTTGCCGAACGCGGCGCCGGTTGCCAGTTCAGAGTCGAGGTTAACCAGCAATACCGCTCACGCTGGTTCGAGCTCCTGATGGTGCATCAGGCCGACCATGGCAGCCTGCCGATCGACAATGCCAAGAATCCGCCGCCGACCCTCGGCCGGCTCAGCCCTTCCTGAGGAAACGTCCCATGGATTTCGAACCCAGCGCCGAACAGCAGATGCTGATCGATCAGGTACGCCGTTTCGTGCGCGAGGAAATCATTCCTCTCGAAGCCAAGCTCGATCCCGACGCCTCGGAGCTCGACCCCGCGGACTTCAAGCGACTGACCGAGAAGACCAAGGCGATGGGCCTGTTCGGCATCGACATCCCCAAGGAGTTCGGCGGCCCCGACATCGACATCGTGACGCGCGTACTGCTCGCCATCGAGATGGCGCAGCATAGAGCCGGCCTCTATGTGCCCTGCTACGGCACGTTCGGCGGCGCGGGTCTCGCCCAGATCTTCGAGGCCAACGAGGACCAGAAAGAGCGCTATCTCTACCCGACGCTGCGTGGCGAGAAGAAGGCATTCTTCGGCCTGACCGAGCCGTCGGGGGGCAGCGATCCGGCTCGCGCAATCCAGACCAAAGCCGAGCGAAAGGACAACGGCTGGGTGCTGAACGGCGCCAAGATATTCATTTCCAATGCCGACCGCGCACAGTACGGAATCGTGTTCGCCCGCACCGACGCCTCCAAGGGTCGCGCCGGCATCACCTGCTTCATCGTCGACAGCGATACGCCCGGCTTCCACGTCCGGCGCGTGGTACACACCCTGCGTTCCTCGCACTACGCGACCGAGCTTGAGTTCAAGGATTGCTGGTTGAGCGACCATCAGGTGCTGGGCGAGGTCAACAAGGGCTTCGCCGTCGCCAACGATCGACTGACCCGTCAGCGCATCCCCTATGCCGCGGGCTGCATCGGCATCGCCATCGCCGCCCATGAAATGGCGATCGAATGGGCCAAGATGCGCACGACTTTTGGCGAAAAGCTCGCCAACCGTCAGGCCGTGCAATGGATGCTCGTCGACAACGAGATCGATATCCGCACAGCCAAGCACTTCACGCTGGAAGCCGCCGAGAAGGCGCGTCGCGGCCTGCCGTTCCGCATGGAGGCCGGCATCGCCAAGCTTACGGCGTCGGAAGGCGGCGGCCGGGTCGTCGACCGCTCTATGCAGATCCACGGTGGCATGGGCATGACCAAGGACCTGCCGCTCGAGCGCTGGTATCGCGAGATGCGCATCCGCCGCGTCGGCGAAGGCCCGAGCGAAGTGCAACGCATGGTGATCGCCCGCGAGATCCTGGGCAGCAATCTGCGATGACCGCAAAACCTCTCGCGGGCATCAAAGTCGTCGAGTTCGGTCAAAACCTCGCCGGCCCATACGCCGGACAGATTCTGGCATTCCTCGGCGCCGAGGTGGTCAAGGTCGAGCGGCCAGAAGGCGACGACGCCCGCAAGTGGGGTCCGCCCTTCGTCGAGGGCGATGGCACCGGCTTCATCGCCCTCAATCGCGGCAAGAAATCGATCACCTGCGATCTCGCCGACAAATCCCAGCGCGAGGCGCTGGTCGCACGCATCGGGGCCGCCGACGTGTTCGTCCACAACTTGCGTGCCGACGTGCCGAAGAAGTTCGGTATCGACGGTCCTACGCTGACGAAGATGTTTCCACGGCTGATCTACGCCGACCTCGGCGCCTTCGGCCATAAAGGTCCGTGGAACGAACGCCCGGGCTACGAGCCGATCATCCAGGCCGTCGCCGGCCTGATCTCGCTTAACGGAGATCCGTCGGGCCCCGAGGCGCGCATCGGCGTATCGATCATCGACCTGTCGACCGGCATGTGGACGGCGATCGGCATCCTGGCGGCCATTGCCCAGCGCGCCGCCACCGGCAAGGGCAGCCTGGTCAACACCTCGCTGTTCGAATCAGGGTTGATGTGGGCTTCGAACCACGTGGCGCAGTATTCGGTTACCGGCAAGATGCCGCCGCGCCAGGGCACCGGCCATCCCACCCTGACGCCCTACCAGGCGTTCGAGTGCAGCGACGGGCCACTGATGATATGCCCGGGCAACGACCGGCTGTGGCGCAAGTTCGCCGAAGTACTGGGCCATCCCGAGTGGCCCGACGAGCCGCGCTTCAGGACCAATGTCGATCGGGCCCAGCGCCGTGACGAACTGCTTGGCATGATCATGGACATCATGAAGAAGCAGAGCCGGGCCTACTGGTCGGCAAAGCTGGATGCGCTCGGCGTGCCCAACGGGCCTCTCAACTCGGTGCCGCAGGTGCTCGATCTTGCCCAAGTCGACGCGCTGGGCATGTTCGCGAGGCCCTACGCCGGTTCACCCGCGCTGTTCCATGGTCTTCCCGTCAGCTTCGATGGCGAACGCGCAGGCGGCAGCGAGAAGGCTCCCCGGATCGGCGAGCATAACGGCAAGATCTGACGCGCTGGCGTCGGTTTCGAGGCCAAGCGAAGAAGCCATGCGGGACATGTCGCGTTTTCTGCTGCCTGTAGTCTGGATTGGCTGGGGACTCGCCTACCCCCTGATGAGCTTCACGCTCGAAGCAGTCGACCTGTTCTCGTCGCGCCTCATTATCGTGCCGCTGTCGGGCCTCGTCCTGTTGGCGGTTGGCACGCTGAGCGGCGCACCGCCGGTGCCCGAGCGTCGGATGTGGGGACACATCGCGCTCACCGGCTTCTTCAACATGGGCCTGTTCCAGATCTTCCTGATCGCGGGCATCGCGACACTTGGCCCCAGCCGCACGCCGATCATTGTCTACACCATGCCCGCCTGGTCCTCGCTGCTTGCGGCCTTACTGTTGAAGGAACGCATCACGCTGAGGATCGCGCTTTCGCTGTTTCTGAGCCTCGCGGCGGTCGGCATCGTACTCAGTCAGGAGGCTGCGATGAGAGCCGCGCCAATCGGCACCGCGCTCACTTTGCTCGCCGCAATCTCCTTCGGCATCGGCACCGTTCTGACGAAACGCGATTCGCTGAAGGGCGATCCCACAATCAACGCTGCCTGGCAGCTCCTGACGGGAACACTGCCCATCATCGTCGTCTGGGCGGCCTTCGCACCGCACGCCTATTTCAGGCCCGAGCAGACGCGAGGCATCGCGTCCTTGGTCTGCCTGATTCTGGGCTCCAACGCGCTCGCCTACTATTGTTGGTTCCGCATTCTGCGGGCGCTTCCGACTTCGATAGCGAGCCTGACCACGTTGATCGTGCCCTGTGTCGGCTTCGGCAGCAGCGCCCTGATGATTGGCGGGACGGTTACCTGGCTGGATTTCGTGGCGCTGGGTTTGATCGTGGCGGCCGTCAGCCTTGTGCTCATCCGGCCTGCGAAGGCTTAGCCGAGGGCGCCCCTAGGGGCGCGATCGCTGCCTAGCCCGCGAAGCTCAGGCAGTAGTCGCGCACCTGCTGGACCGGGATGCGCGCATGGCTCTGCACGATGATGAACTTCCCCCCCGGATTGGTGCCGTTGGGAAGATTGACCAGACGCGCGAAATCGTCGGCGCCCCACACGCAACTATCCTCGGAGAACAGTTGGGTGTCGTGGAAATAGGCCGGGTCCCAATGGACGTGATAGTCGAGCAGATTGCCTACCCGTTCGGCGACGGCGGTGTAGAGCGAGTATTCGGTCCAGGCGATCGACCCGATCTTGCGCAGGATCTGCCGGCTGAGCGCCGCCAAGGCATCGCCGCCGTCCCGCGTGAAGTACTTGATCGCCTGGGCGGCAAGTTCACCGTGCAAGATATTCGGAGTGACTGACAGGCCGTGCGCCTTGGGTTGATAGGGGACGCCCACCATCTGCGAGGCCTCGCGCCACCAATCATGGTAGCGTTTGGGCTCCCATCGCGACAGGGCGCGGCCACTGTCGATAAAGGTCCGGGCATCGAAATCGCCCACACAGCAGACATCGGAGTCCAAGGTCAGGTAGCCACCGAAGCCCAGCACTGCCGGGACGTGCAGCTTGACCATCTGCTGTCGGTACCAGCCGGTCATCAGGTAGAAACGGCTGAAAGCCGGGAAGAAGTCGCTTTCCGACCGTACGGCGACATCAATGTTGGTAAAGCGCGGCAGTTCGCTGCGCAGCAACTGCACATCTCGCGCCGGCGAGACGATCAACAGCTGAAACGGTCTCGTATCGCACCAATGGCGGCCCAACGATTCGATGAGAAGGGCCGCGCGCTCAAGATCGCCCTTGCTCTGCAATTTGCGCAGGGCCAACGGCAAGATAGCTTGGCGAACTTCAGAAAACATAGGGGTTAACTGAATATAAGTGGGTAAGCCCTTGCTGCATATCAATAACTAAACGATAGGCTGCGATATGGGCCCCAAGCGGCACTTCGCCTCACGCCTCCGGCCAAAAAAGACGCCGGGCACAAAGGCCCGGCGAGTCAAACAGGGAGGCTTCACGTCTGGGAGACGTGGGATCCAAAGATCCCGAGTTTCGAACGCGATCAGCCGAAACCTTTCGTGTCGAAGACCTGATGTAAAATTACTCCCCTCACTTTGTATGTGTAGGGACAGTGTTCGGACACTGGCATGCGGACTGCGCATGCCTTTCATGGTCTATGCAATACTGCAAGTCTGGGCTGCTAAAAGCGTGTCTCGGCCACCTTGCGCAGCAGGAAATCGCGGAACACGGCGATACGCTTGGAATGCCGCAGTTCTTCCGGATAGGTGAAGTACACATCGGTTGTGCGGACATTCACTTCCGGTAGCACCGCCTCGAGCTTGGTCGACTGCTGGGCGAGGTAGTCGGGCAGCGAAGCTATCCCCAACCCCGATTCGACGGCACGGAAAATACCGTAGGTGTTGTTGACCCGCAGCACGACGGTGCGCGGCGTGCCGTCGGGATTGCCTTCGCGCAGCAGCCAATTTACGTCCTGCACAGGCGCGCGTGCGTCCTCGCCGAAAATGATCAGCCGGTGCTTGTCGAGATCCTCGACATTGGCCGGCTTGCCGTACTTCTGGATGTAGGTGTGCGAGGCATAGACGTGGCTGCGCACGGTCAACAGATGTCGCTGCACAAGGCCTGGCTGCCGCGGCATCACCATGCGGATCGCCACATCGGCCTCGCGCATGCCGAGGTCGAGCTCGTTGTCCGACAGCACCAGGCTCACGTCGATCTCGGGATACATCGTGATGAATTC
>CAWUOG010000144.1:0-7056 GCA_963923875.1 uncultured Alphaproteobacteria bacterium | reverse complement strand
GAACCATCGCCCGCAATTAAGCAAGACGCGCCTCTCGAAGCGAGCCCTTCACGCCACCCGGAGCCGCCGGCATATCGGGATGCGAGACACCGGCCGGACTGTCGGTTCGCGTCAGCCGGTCCTTTGCGTCTGCGACCAGCCGATATAGAGCCCGCCAGCGACGATGATAGCGGCTCCGACCCACCCCATGATGTCGGGGAAGTCACCGAAGAAGAGGTAGCCGACGGCGACCGAGCCGAGGAGCTGCATGTACTGGAACGGCGCCACGATATTGGCCGGCGCGTGGGTCAGCGCCTGGGTCACCAGATAGTGCCCGAGCGCCCCGATCACGCCCAGGCTGCAGAAGAAGGCGATGTCGCGCCAGGTCTCCGGGGTCCTCCAGATGAAGGGCAACACGGCGAACATGCCGATGCCGCCCACGATCGAGCTGTAGAAGGTCGAGGTCTCGGGCGAATCAATGCCGGCGATCAGTCGCGTCAGCACCTGATAGACCGCGTAGCAAGCGCCGCTCAGCAGCGACAGCAACGACGCCCAGTGGAACAGCTCGGTGCCGGGCCGGATCACCAGCAGGACGCCCGCGAAGGCAATAGCCGTGGCGATCAGGCGGTCCACCGTGGTGCGCTCGCCCAGCATCAGCCAGGCGAGCGGCAGGACGAAGAACGGCGCCATCATGGTGATCGACGCGGCCTTACCGAGCGGGATGTAGGTGATGGCGAGGAAGCTCGCGGCGTTCGAGGTGAACAACATCAGCGAGCGCATGAACTGCGTCCCAAAGCGGCGGGTACGCAGCATGGCAAAGCCGAACTTCGGCAGGAAGAAGATCGACATGAAGACGAGATGGCCAAAGGCCCGCGCCCAGGAGATCTGCAGGGTGTTGTAGCCGTCCGCACCCAGGAACTTGGCGAAGCCGCTCATCACGGGAAACAGCAGACCTGCACCACACATGAACAGAATGCCGGCCAAGATACGCTGGCCGGGTGGCACGGACTTTGAGGTCAACGCGTACTGCCTGCCTGCTGCAGCGCCAGCCACACCCTCTCGGGCGTCGCGGGCATGTCGATCTCGGTCACGCCCGCCGAAGCCAGTGCGTCTCGTACCGCGGCCATGACCGTCTGGGGAGCTGCAATGGCACCAGCCTGGCCGGATCCTTTGACACCGAGCGGATTGGCCCCGGTCGGCCGCTCGATCAGGCTCACGTCGAACATCGGCAGGTCGTCGGCGCGGGGCAATGCGTAGTCCATCAACGAACCGCTCAGCAGCTGGCCCGATTCGGGGTCGAACACCGTATGCTCGAGCAACGCCTGGCCGATGCCCTGAGCCACGCCGCCTACCACCTGGCCCTCGGTCAGCAACGGATTGATCAACCGACCGTAGTCATCGACCACGGTGTAGCGCACCAGCTCGGTCGTGCCGGTCTCGGGGTCGATTTCGACCTCGGCGACGTGGCACCCGCTGGGAAACGTGAACACGTCAGTAATGTTCATGACGTGGCCGCCGAGCGAAGGCCCGCGCTCGGCGGCGATCTGTGTCAGGTCGATACCGCGCCCTGTTCCTCGGACCGAAAAGCGGCCCTCGGCGAAATCGATCTCGCTCTCCTGTGCCTGCAGCAGCTCGGCGGCGGCCTTCCTGGCCTTGGCCAGCGCCTCGTCGATCGCCTTGACCAGCGCCGCGCCCGCCATGTGCATAGAGCGCGCCCCGCCATGACCCGAGCCCGCCTTCACGTAACGCGTGTCGGCCTGGACGAAGCGGAAGGCTTCCATCGGCAGGCCGAACCGGTCGGATGCGATCTGGGTGAAGGAGGTCTCGTGGCCCTGCCCGTTCGATTCCGTACCGGTCGAGATCATGACCTTGCCGCCCGCCTCGAACTGTACCTCGGCGCCCTCGTTGGGCGCGCCGCGCGAGGTCTCGAGGAAGCAGGCGACGCCGATGCCGCGCAGCTTGCCACGCGACTTCGCCTCGGCTCGTCGCGACTCGAACCCTGTCGCGTCGCCACGCGCCACGGCCGCATCGAGATTGTCGACGAAGCCGCCCGAATCGATGGTCAGCCCCATCGCCGTCTTGTGCGGGAAAGATTTGATCAGGTTCTGCCGCCGCAGTTGGGCCGGGTCGCGGCCGAGCTTGCGGGCCGCCGCATCGATCGCGGTCTCGACGATATAGTTGGCCTCGGGCTTGCCCGCGCCGCGATAAGCGTCGACCGGCGTCTGGTTGGTCAGGGCGCCGCGGATGTCCGCGGCAATCGCCGGAATGTCGTAGACGCCGCCATGTGCGGTCGAGGCCGCCACGACGGACGAGCCCGGTCCATTCTGCGAGAGGTACGCGCCAAGGTCGGCCACCATGGCGATGTCCAGTGCAAGGAACCTGCCATTCGCGTCGAGCCCCAGCCGCGCCGTCGCGGCAATATCGCGGCCCTGGCATCCCGCGACCATGTCCTCGGCACGCTCGGCGACCCACTTCACCGGCCGGCCCAGCCGCCGCGCTGCCCACAACAGCAGGATCCACTCCGGATACAGGAAGTTCTTCATGCCGAAGCCGCCGCCGACATCGGGCGCCCAGAGATGGATGCGCTCGGGCGGAATCTTGAAGATGAACTCGGCGAGCTGGCGCCTGATGCCGTGCAGGCCCTGCCCCGTCAGCAGCAGCTCCATCGAACCGGTCGCGGCATCGTAGCTGCCGATGCCGGCGCGCGGCTCGACCGGCGCTACGATCACGCGGTTGTTGAGCGGCGCGACTTCGACGATGTGCACCGCCTGCTTCATCGCCTCGGCGACGGCGGCATGATCGCCGCGATGGTGATGGAAGGCCAGATTGCCCGGCACTTCGTCCCAGATCTGCGGCGCGCCGGCGCCGAGCGCAACGGCACCGCCGATCACGGCGGGCAGCGGTTCGTAGTCGATCTCGATCAACTCGGCCGCATCGCGCGCGATCTCGACACTGTCGGCCACGATGAAGGCCACCGGGTCGCCGACATGGCGGGCGCGGCCCGTGGCCAGCGCGGTGCGCGGCGGCACGATCATCGGCTTCACGGCGGCGGTGCACGGCATCAGCCCCAGCCCGTCGGCCGCCAGATCGGCCGCGGTGAACACGCCATTCACCCCCGGAAGCGCCCGGGCCGCCGTGGCGTCGATGCCCCGGATGACCGCATGGGCATGCGGCGAGCGCAGGACGTGACCCCAGAGCTGGCCTGCCACGTCGATGTCGGCGACGAACCGGCCCCGCCCCAGCAGGAAACGCGCGTCCTCCAGCCGAAGAACGGACCGGCCGATCATATGGCCAATTACCTTTTCTCTCGTGTCCATCCCGTCCTGCCCGATAAGCTCCGGCCGACCCGGAGGAGAAACCCATGATCGATCTGCATTACTGGCCGACGCCCAACGGCAAGAAGGTCACGATCCTGCTCGAAGAATGCGGCATGCCCTACAGGATCGTACCCGTGAATATCGGGCGCGGCGATCAGTTCGGCAAAGAGTTCCTCGAGATGAATCCCAACCACCGCATGCCGGTGATGGTCGACAACGCGCCGAAGGACGGCGGCAAGCCGCTGGTCGTCTTCGAGTCGGGCGCGATCATGATGTACATCGCCGAAAAGGCCGGAAAATTCTATCCGCAGGACCTGCGCGCCAAGCACGAAGTGAACGAATGGCTGATCTGGCAGATGGCCAACCAGGGGCCCAAGAGCGGCGAGTGCGGCCACTTCCGCCGGGTCGACCAGGCAAAGGAAGGCGACCAGAGCTACGCCATCCGCCGCTTCACCGACGAGGTAAACCGCCTCTACGGCGTGCTCAACAACCGGCTCTACAAGCAGAAGTACCTGGCGGGCGACCAGTACACGATCGCCGACATGATCTGCTACCCGTGGACCATCAACTGGAAATTCCAGGGCCAGGACATCGAAGAGTTCCCCTACTTCAAGCGCTGGCAGGAGGAATTGGCGGCGCGCCCAGCCGTACAGAAGGGCATGGCGGTCGGCGCCGATCTCTCGGTCGAACGCGAGAAGCTGCCGCCCGAGGAACAGGAGCGCATCCGCAAGATGCTCTATAACCAGCGTGCCCGGCCGGTGCCCGCGTAGCCGCCTCATGAACAAGGCAATCGTGGCCGCGGCGCTGGCCGCTTCGTTCGCACCTGCCGCTGCGGAAGCCGGCGACCTCTGGAAATCGTTCCGCGCCTGCATGAGCGACGCGCTGGCGGTAGAGACCCAGCTTCTGCCGCTCGCCAGGCCCGGACCCGGTCAGAGCACGCTGTCGGTGCGCTGCCGCGGCGAGTCAGCCGCCGCGCTCTTCGAGGCGATGGCCGCCGTCGGCAAGAAGGACAGTGCGAGCGGTATCGAGACGCGTTCGGCCGAAGCCGTGCAATGCTTCCGCTTCGCCGGCGCGCCGGTCACCTTCGAATGCATGGTAACGATCGCCGTCGGCGTCCCCTTTCGGGACGGGCTCTAGACGCGGCTCCGCCAAAGCGACACACGGTGTGAGGTCATCACCTCGGTCGCAGGAGGCATGCAGCAGTGCGATGGGCGAGGGACGCCCTTCCGCCGTATAAATGAACTCATGACCGACAACACGATGGCGGCCGGAACCGCCACTTCAATCGGCGCCAGCGCCCCTGCCGCGCCCAGCCGCTCTCCCAGCTCCGCCGCCAGTCAGGCCTCCACCAACAACACGACCTTTGCGGTCATCCTGTCGTTGAGCTTCTGCCACCTGCTCAACGACATGATGCAGTCACTGGTGCCGGCGCTCTACCCGATCCTGAAGCAGAACTACGACCTCAGCTTCAGCCAGATCGGCATCATCACGCTCGCCTTCCAGTTCACGGCGTCGATGCTGCAGCCGGTCGTCGGCATGTACACCGACAGGAAGCCCCAGCCCTACTCGCTGGTGATCGGCATGGGGTTCACGCTGACGGGCCTGCTGATGATGAGCCAGGCGACCTCGTACGGCGTGATCCTGATCTCGGCGGCCCTGATCGGCATGGGTTCGTCGGTATTCCATCCCGAAGCGTCGCGGGTCGCGCGCATGGCGGCGGGCGGCCGCTATGGCCTGGCACAATCGCTGTTCCAGGTCGGCGGCAATCTCGGCCAGGCCTCGGGCCCGCTGCTCGCGGCCTTCATCGTGGTCCAGCGTGGCCAGACCAGCATCGCGTGGTTCTCGGCCGCGGCCCTGGTCGCGATGACCGTTCTGTTCCAGGTCGGCGGCTGGTACCGCAGGCGGCTCGCCCACATTGCTCGCCCGGCGGCGCGCAAGGCGGGTGGCAGCATGATCTCGGCGCACGGCCTGAGCAAAGGCCGCGTGATCTTCGCCGTCGTGATTCTGGTGACGCTGCTGTTCTCCAAGAACGTCTATCAGGCCAGCCTCGGCTCCTATTACACCTTCTATCTGATGGAGCGCTTCCACTTACCGGTGCAGACTGCACAGCTCTATCTCGTGGCATTCCTGATCGGCATCGTGCTCGGCACGCTGGGTGGCGGCTGGGTCGGCGACAAGGTCGGCCGCATCCCGGTGATGTGGTTCTCGATCCTGGGTGCCCTGCCGTTCGCCCTCATCCTGCCGCACGCCAACCTGTTCTGGACGGCGATCCTCGCCGTCGGCGTGGCGGCGATCATGGCCTCGGCCTTCCCGGCGATTCTCGTCTACGCGCAGGAGCTGCTGCCCGGGCGGGTTGGGCTGGTGGCTGGCATGTTCTTCGGCTTCTCGTTCGGTCTGGGAGGCCTCGGCGCTGCAGCGTTGGGCAAGCTCGCCGACATGACCAGCATCGAGACGGTCTATCAGGCGACGCCGTTCCTGTTATGCTTGGGGTTGTTGACGGCTCTCCTGCCACGCCAGGTCGGAGAACCGAAGAACGCCCACTAGCCTAGAGGGCCTCATGGATTCCCATGCCGACAAGCTGCGTCGTCCTCTCGACACGACGCCGGTCTCGCCGCAGATGTTCGCGCACTTCGTACTGCGCTCCGCCAATCGCGGACCATTGTGCGACTGGTATATGAAGGTGCTGAACGCGCGAAAGGTCTTCGAGAACGACTACATATCGTTCATCACCTACGACGACGAACATCACCGCGTTGCCTTCGTGCAGCTTCCCGAACTGCAGAAGCCGTCGGACAAGGCCTGGGGCCTGGCCCATGTCGCCTACACGCTCGGCAATCTCGGACAGTTGCTCGGCACCTATCGCCGGCTGAAAGCCGACGGCATCCTGCCGGTGCGCACCATCAATCACGGGCCGACCGTGTCGATGTACTACAAGGATCCGGATGGCAATCAGGTCGAACTGCAGGTCGATGCCTTCGACAAGGCAGGTGCTGCCGGTTATTTCCACAGCCAGCCTTTCGCCAGGAACCCGATCGGCGTGCTGTTCGATGCCGACAAGATGTGCGCCGACTACGAGGCGGGCGTACCCGAGTCAGAGCTGTTGCGGCGCCCGGACTGAAGTCGGTCGACCGGGCCGGCACAGCGGCAGCGGCGCACCTCCCAAATCAACATTCTGGCAATGGGATTGCAGCATTCGGGTCGGACGCCCGGACAAGGATGGCGCGCGCGGCCAAAGCCTGTGACTTTGCTGTGATCGTGACCCGATTACCCTCTTCGTTCATTGCCGGTTCCCGGTGCCTCGGCAAGATTTGGACACAGTTTGCGAGAATCCTCGAACGAATGATGGGGAACATTTCTTGGCCACGAACCTCGGCCCTGACCGGCCCGCTGCTTCTCATGGCGCTACTGCCTGGCTGCGACGCGATGAACGGCGCACGCGGCGACCTGGGGCGGATGACCACTGCCAAGACAACGCCGGCTCCGGTGCGGCCAGCGGCATCTGCAGCACGGCCCGTTCCTTCGAAGGCGGCGACGACGCCGACCCCGCAGGCCGCGTTCACGCCGGCAGCGGCGACCGCGCCAGTGGACGCCCCCCCGGCAACCCTGGTGGGCCGCACTGAAGAAGAGATCCGCGCACTGTTCGGCACGCCCGGAGGCACGGACGAGGTCCCGCCGGGCAAGGTCTGGCACTACCGCGACGGCAATTGTGCACTCGACGTCAGGCTCTACCCCGACGTCCAGACGCGTCAGTTCGCAACCC
>CAWUOG010000143.1:0-7071 GCA_963923875.1 uncultured Alphaproteobacteria bacterium | reverse complement strand
AGCGTAGCGTTCGGCGTCTGGGAGGAAACAGAAATGCGTATTCGGGTGGCATTCCTTGCCATGAGTTCGGCTGCCCTCGTGCTGGGCACCGTCCCCGCTTTCGCCCAGAAGCAGGGCGGCACGCTGCGGATTTCCCATCGCGACAATCCGCCGTCGGCCTCGATCCACGAGGAGTCGACGATCTCTGTGAACCAGCCCTTCATGGGCGTATTCAACAATCTCGTCTTCTTCGATCCGAAGGAGAAGGTGAACAGCCCCGACCATATCGTGCCCGAACTGGCCGAGAGCTGGTCCTACAACCCCGACCAGACCCAGATCACCTTCAAGCTGCGCCAGGGCGTGAAGTGGCATGACGGCAAGCCTTTCACCTCGGCCGATGTCAAATGCACCTGGGACGCGCTTGCAGGCCACGTCCCCGAAGACAAGGCGATCATCCGCAAGAACCCGCGCAAGCTCTGGTACTCCAACCTCAAGGAAGTGAAGACCAACGGCGACTTCGAGGTCATCTTCGTGCTCGGCCGCCCTCAGCCGTCGTTCCTCACCATGCTCGCCGGCGGCTACTCGCCGGTCTATGCCTGCCACGTGCCCGACCGCGTGATGCGCTCCAAGCCGATCGGCACCGGCCCGTTCAAGGTCGTCGACTTCAAGCGCAACGAATCGATCAAGCTGGTCCGCAACCCGGACTACTGGAAGAAGGATAGGCCCTATCTCGACGCGATCGACTGGAAGATCGTGCCCAACCGCAGCACGCGCCTGTTGGGCTTCCAGTCGGGCGAGTTCGACATGACCTTCGACAGCGACGTCACGTTCCCGCTGCTCAAGGACGTGAAATCTTCCAAGCCCGACGCCGTCTGCGAGGCGCGACCGACCAACGTCAGCTCCAATCTCCTGGTCAACCGCGACAAGGAGCCGTTCAACAATCCCGACATCCGCAAGGCGATGGTGCTGTCGCTCGACCTCAAGGCCTTCAACGAAATCCTGTTCCAGGGCCATGCCCTCGAAGGCGCCACCATGCTGCCGCCGCCGGCCGGTTTCTGGGGCATGCCGAAGGAGATGCTGCCGGCCCTGCTCGGCCATTCGCCCGACCGCCAGAAGAGCCTGGCCGAGGCGCAGGAGCTGATGAAGAAGGCGGGCTACGGTCCCGACAAGACGCTCAAGATCAAGGTCTCGACGCGCAATATCGCGATCTACCGCGATCCGGCGGTGATCCTGATCGACCAGCTCAAGCAGATCTATATCGAAGGCGAGCTCGAGCCGATCGATACGACCGTGTGGTACACCAAGCTGGCACGCGGCGACTACCAGGTCGGCATGAACCTCACCGGCGTCGGCATCGACGATCCGGACGTGAACTTCTACGAAAACTACTACTCGACCTCGGATCGCAACTACAGCCGCTACAAGAATCCGGAGGTCGACAAGCTGATCGACCAGCAGTCGGCCGAGGTCGATCGCGAGAAGCGCAAGAAGCTGGTCTGGCAGATCGAAAAGACCCTTGCCGACGACGTCGCGCGGCCGATCACCGACTACAACGTTGCCAATACCTGCTGGGACCCCAAGGTGAAAGGTGTCCTGCTGCAGGTGAACAGCATCTACAATGGCTGGCGTTTCGAAGACGTCTGGCTGGACAAGTGACGGAACAGAGCCCACCGCCATTACCCTCTTCCCCATTCATATGGGGAAGTGCCCGCGTATTGCGCGGGCGATGGGGTCATGACCCCTCCGTCACGCTGCGCGCGCCACCTCCCCATATGAATGGGGAGGGCAAGGAGTAGATCATGGGCGCCTACCTCGTCCGTCGTTTCCTGCTGATGGCGCTCACCCTGTTCGGCATGTCGGTGCTGATCTTCGTCATGCTGCGCCTGGTGCCGGGCAACATCGCCGACATCCTGGTCGATGCCGCGGGCATCGCCGATCCCAAGGAGAAGGCCAAGATCGCCCACGAGCTCGGCCTCGACCGGCCGATCGTCGAGCAGTACGGCCAGTGGATCGGCGGCATGGTACGCGGTGACCTGGGCTTCGCCTACGTCTCGGAGCGGCCGACCATCGAGGAGATCGGCCCGCGTATCCCGATCAGTGCCAAGCTCGCCGGCATGGCGCTGTTCTTCGCCGTGCTGATCGGCGTGCCGTTCGGCGTGATCAGCGCGGTGCGCCAGAACACGCTGTTCGACTATATGCTGAGGGTGGTCAGTCTCAGTGGATTGTCCCTGCCCTCGTTCTGGCTCGGCCTGCTGGTGTTGATGGCGGGTGTGCAGTGGTTCGGCGCAATCCCGATCTACGATTCCGGCAAGACGGGATTCTGGAACGACCTCACCATGCTCGGCCTGCCTGCACTCGTCGTCGGCTTCCGAAGTTCGGCGCTGGTGATGCGATTGACACGCTCCTCGATGCTCGAAGTGCTGCGCCAGGACTATATCCGCACCGCGCGCTCCAAGGGGGCCTCCTCCCTGTCGGTCAACTACGACCATGCACTGCGCAACGCGCTCCTGCCGGTGGTCACCGTGATCGGCATCGAGGCGGCATTCCTGGTCGGCGGCCTGATCGTCACCGAAACGGTGTTCAACATCCCCGGCGTCGCGCGCTTCCTGGTCGAGGCCATCCTGTGGCGCGACTATCCGATCGTACAGAACCTCGTGATGCTGATCGCCTTCGTGGTGGTCATGATCAATTTCCTGGTCGACATGGCCTACATGGTCCTCGACCCGCGCATCAAGTTCGCCGACTGAGCCCGGAACGGGAAACGGGAGAGCCGCGATGGCCGTCATCAACCACGAAGCCGAACTCGCCCGCGCCGGCGCGAACGTCAACAGCCGCTGGGGCCAGGCGATGTTCCTGGCGCGGCGCTATCCGCTCGGCGCCGTGGGTTTCGTCATCGTCGCGCTGTTCATCTTTACGGCGGCCTTCGCCAATTTCCTGGCGCCGGTCGACCCGACCGCGACCAACGCGAAGTTCTCGCTTGCCCGCCCCAGCGCGATGTTCTGGCTGGGCTGCGACTTCATGGGACGCGACATGTACAGCCGCATCGTCCACGGCGCGCGCATCTCGCTCGCCGTCGGCGCGGGCGCGATGGGCCTGGGGGCCCTGATCGGCATCTCGGTCGGCCTCGCCAGTGGCTATCTCGGCGGCTGGTTCGACCTCGTGGTCCAGCGCCTGCTCGACATCATGCAGGCGCTGCCGCTGCTGGTCATGGCGATCGTCATGGCGGCTTCGCTCGGCCCGTCGATCCGCAACACCATCATCGCGATCGCTATTCCGCTGGTGCCGACCGTGGCCCGCGTCGTGCGCTCCTCGACCCTCTCGTTGCGCGAGCAACCCTTCGTCGAGGCCGCCCGCGCCGTCGGCATGGGCGAGATGCGCATCGCCGTCCGCCATGTCCTGCCCAACACGCTCGCGCCGCTGATCGTGCTGGCGACCGCGCAGCTGGGGTCGGCCATCCTGGTCGAGGCCTCGCTCTCCTTCCTCGGCCTCGGCGTGCCCGAGCCCTACCCGTCGTGGGGCCGCATGCTGTCGGAGTCGGCCGCCGAGTACGTACGCACCGCGCCGTGGCTGGTGATCTTCCCGGGTCTCGCGATCAGCATGACCGTGTTCGGCACCAACCTGCTGGGCGATGCGCTGCGCGACATCCTCGATCCGCGTCAGCGGTCCTGACGGCCGCAGCGAAGAGCGACAAAAGGAACAGACCCGCGTGGCCGATCTTCTCGAAGTCTCCGATCTTGGCACCTGGTTCTATACCCGCCAGGGCATCGTGAAGGCGGTCGACGGCGTCGATTTCAGCGTCGCCGCCGGCGAGACGCTGGCCATCGTGGGCGAGTCGGGCTGCGGCAAGAGCATGACGGCGCTCTCGCTGATGCGCCTGATCCCCGACCCGCCGGGCCGCATCGTCTCGGGCTCGATCAAGCTCGGCGGCAAGGACCTGCTGAAGCTCAGCGAACAGGAGATGCGCAGCGTGCGCGGCAACGAGATCTCGATGATCTTTCAGGAGCCGATGACGTCGCTCAACCCTGTGATGACGATCGGCCGGCAGATCAGCGAGGCGCTGATCCTTCACCGCAACATGGACAAGAAGGCCGCGCTCAGGCGCGCGGTCGAAATGCTCGACCTGGTGCGCATCCCCGAGCCCGCCCAGCGCGCCAAGGAGTATCCGCACCAGCTCTCGGGCGGCATGCGCCAGCGCGCCATGATCGCCATGGCGCTGGCCTGCAATCCCAAGGTGCTCATTGCGGATGAACCGACCACCGCGCTGGACGTCACGATCCAGGCGCAGATCCTCGAGCTGATCGTCGAGCTGCAGCGCGAATTTGGCGCCGCGGTCATCCTGATCACGCACGATCTCGGCGTCGTCGCCGAGACGGCGCGGCGCGTCATCGTCATGTATGCCGGCCGCAAGGTCGAGGAAGCCGAGGTCGGCGAGCTGTTCGCCAGGCCGCTGCATCCCTACACGCGCGGCCTGATGGCCTCGATCCCGCGCCTCGACCTGCTGCGCGGCGAGAACAGGAATACGACCGAACGTCTGCAGGAGATCCCGGGCATCGTGCCGCCGCTCTTCGCCCTCCCCGAGGGCTGTGCCTTCGCTCCGCGCTGTTCGAAGGCCGACGACAAGTGCCGCAGCGCCCGGCCGGACTACCAACAGAAGAAGCCCGGCCACTGGGCCGCGTGCTGGCATGCCGATGTTTGACGCGACACCCGTTTCATTGCCCCTTCCTCCCCATTCAAATGGGGAGGTGTCAGCGTCTTACGCTGACGGAGGGGTCATAGGTTGCGCGTCGAGGCAGATGACCTCACCGTCGCGGTATGACCGCGACACCTCCCCATCTGAATGGCGAGGACAACCGGTATGACCGACAACGCCCCCGTCCTTGAGGTGCGCGACCTCAAGAAGCACTTCCCGATCAAGAAGGGATTGCTCCGCCGCACCGTCGGCCACGTCTATGCCGTCGATGGCATCACCTTCACCATCAACCAGGGCGAGACTCTCGGCCTGGTGGGTGAGTCGGGCTGCGGCAAGACCACGGCGGGACGCGCCGTGCTGCGCCTGATCGAGCCCAGTTCCGGCTCGGTCAAGGTCGAGGGCCGCGAGATCACCGGTCTCTCCAAGGCCGAGATGCGGCCCTACCGCCGCCAGATGCAGATCGTGTTTCAGGACCCGTTCTCCTCGCTCAACCCGCGCATGACGGCGGGCGACATCGTGGGCGAGCCGCTGCTGGTCCACGGCGTGGCCAACCGGCGCGAGCGCGCCGAGCAGGTCGCGGCGCTGTTCGAGCGGGTCGGCCTGCGCGCCGCGCAGATGGCCAACTACCCGCACCAGTTCTCGGGCGGCCAGCGCCAGAGAATCGGCATTGCCCGCGCCCTGGCGCTCGGGCCGCGGCTGATCGTCGGCGACGAGCCGGTATCGGCGCTCGACGTGTCGATCCAGGCGCAGGTCATCAACCTGCTGCAGGACCTCCAGCGCGAGCGCCGCCTCAGCTACCTGTTCATCAGCCACAACCTCGCGGTAGTCGAGCACATCAGCCACCGCATCGCGGTGATGTATCTCGGCCGCATCGTCGAACACGCCGACACGCGCTCGATCTTCACCCGGCCGCAGCACCCCTACACCGAGGCGCTGATGTCGGCGGTGCCGGTACCCGATCCGGCGGTGAAGCGGCAGAAGAAGGTCGTGCAGGGCGACGTGCCGAGCCCGGTCAATCCGCCGGCCGGCTGCCATTTCCACACGCGCTGCCCCTACGCCGAGCCGCGCTGCAAGATCGAGGTTCCTCTGCTGCGCGAAATTGCGCCAGGGCATCACGTTTCCTGCCATTTGAGATAGAATTTCCTCCCCATTCATAGGGGGAGGTGTCGGCGCCCCACGCCGACGGAGGGGTCATCGGCGTCGCACGAGGCCCATGACCCCTCCGTCGCGGATGACCGCGACACCTCCCCCTATGAATGGGGAGGAAACAGGAGAGTGAATATGGCTGATTGGGATTACATCATCGTGGGCGGCGGCTCGGCGGGCTGCGTGCTGGCCAATCGTCTGACCGAGGATCCCAAGACCCGGGTGCTGCTGCTCGAGGCCGGCCCGGCCGACAAGTCGATGTGGATCGACATCCCGGCCGGCTTCACCAAGCTGCTCAACCACGACAAATTCAACTGGAACTTCGAGATGGAAGCGGAGGACGGCATGGCCGGCCGCCGCATCCCCTGCCCGCGCGGCCGCACGCTCGGCGGCTCGTCGTCGATCAACGGCATGCTCTATGTCCGCGGCCAGCCGCTCGACTACGACACCTGGTCCCAGCTCGGCAATCGCGGCTGGAGCTACGAGAGCGTCCTGCCCTACTTCAAGAAGAGCGAGCACCGCGAGGGCGATGCCGACGACAGCCGCGGCAAGGGCGGCCTGCTGAACGTCGCCGACATGACCGAGTCCCATCCGTTGTGCGACGCCTTCATCGACGCCGCCGAGGGCTCGGGCTTCCGCCGCAACAAGGACTACAACAACGGCGACCAGGAAGGGTTCGGCTACTATCAGGTCACGATGAAGAACGGCAAGCGCTGGTCGACGGCGCGCGCCTTCCTCGATCCGGCGCGCAGCCGGCCCAATCTCGGCATCGAGACCGACGCGCTGGTTCAGAACGTCATCCTCGAAGGCAAGCGGGCCGTCGGCGTCGCCTACACCGTGCACGGCCAGAGGCGCGAGGCGCGCTGCGGCCGCGAAGTCATCGTGTCGTGCGGCTCGGTGATGTCGCCCGGCGTGCTCGAGCATTCCGGCATCGGCCAGCCCGACCTGCTGCGCAGGTACGGCATCGAGGTGAAGCACGAACTGAAGGGCGTCGGCGAGAACTACGGCGACCACTTCGCGCCGCGCATGAACTGGCGCTGCAAGCCCGAGGTCTCGACGCTCAACCAGGAAACGCGCGGCCTCGCCCTCGTGAAGGAGGTTCTGAAGTACTACGCCACCGGCAAGGGCGCGCTGAGCCTGACCGCGGGCGTCGTCTACGGCTTCGTGCGCACGCGGCCTGGCCTCGAAAGCCCGGACATGCAGTTCCACATGGCGCATGCCAGCTACGACAGCGCCCAGAAGCGCCTGCTCGAGAA
>CAWUOG010000142.1:0-7075 GCA_963923875.1 uncultured Alphaproteobacteria bacterium | reverse complement strand
CGCTGCGAGGATCACCGGCATCGCTACTGCTGCCTGGCCGGAGTTGCCGGAGGTGGCGTGGCCGGCGGGGTCGCGGGCAGTCCCTGTTCCTGGCGCTGCCGCTGGATATCGCGCCAGCGCTCGACATTGCGCAGGTGCTGGGTGAGGTTGGTGGCAAAGGCGTGACCGCCGGTGCCGTCGGCCACGAAATAGATCGATCGGTCGCGCGGCAGCGGATTGGTCGCGGCCAGGATCGAGGCGCGGCCGGGATTGCAGATCGGCCCCGGCGGCAGGCCCGCGATCACATAGGTGTTGTAGGGCGTGTTCGACTGCAGATCGGCGCGCGTCAGCTCGCGATTGAACGGCGTCTTGCCGAAGGTGAGCCCGTAGATCGTGGTGGGATCGCTCTCGAGTTTCATCTTCTGGCGCAGCCGGTTGATGAACACTGCCGAGACCTTGCTGCGCTCCGAGGCGACGCCGGTTTCCTTCTCGATGATCGAAGCCAGAGTGAGCGCCTGCTGACGGTTAGCCAGCGGCAGGCCGCCCGCGCGCTTGCGCCAGGCTTCGTCGAGTGTCTTTTCCATGCCCTCCTTCATGCGGAGCAGCAGACCGTCCCGCGTATCGTCGCGTGAATAGAAATAGGTCTCCGGCAGCAGGTCCCCTTCCTTGACGTCAACCGTGATCTCTCCTGCCAGCGCCTCGGTCTTGCGCACCATCTCGAGGATTTCGGCCGTCGTCGTACCTTCGGGCACGGTCAGACGGCGTTGTACCTGTTTGCCCGATTGGAGGATCTCGACCACCGTCAGCATCGAGGCGCGCGCGGGTATCTCGTACTCGCCCGCCTTGATCTGCTTGGGCGCGGGATCGATCATCAGCGCCACCCGGAACAGTAGCGGATGGGCGATCACGCCCTCCTCGCGCAGGACCTTCGACATGATCGCAGGCCCCGCACCACGCGGGATCACCACGCGCTTGACGGAGCCGAGCGGTCCCTGGGCGACCAGCAGTTCATGGCCGAGGTAGAGCGCGCCTCCCATGAGGGTGACGAACAAGGCGATGAAGAAAAGAACCCAGCGAAAAAAGCTGAGCACGCGCGGCGCCGGCCGTCAGACGGGGCCGACGATCAACGAGGCGTTGGTGCCGCCAAATCCGAAGGAGTTGCTCAGCGCATAACGTACCTTGCGCTGCTTGGCCTGCTTGGGCACCAGGTCGATGTCGCAGCCTTCGTCGGGCTCGTCGAGGTTGAGTGTCGGTGGAACCGCCTGTTCGATCACCGATTTGATGGCGTAGATCGCCTCGATCGCACCGGCGGCGCCCAGCAGATGCCCGGTCGCCGACTTGGTCGACGACATCGAGAGCTTGTAGGCGTCCTGGCCGAAGGTCTTCTTCACGGCACCGAGTTCGATCACGTCGGCCATGGTCGAAGTACCGTGCGCGTTGACGTAGTCGATCTGGTCGGTGCCGAGCTGGGCGCGCTTCAGCGCCGCCTTCATGGCACGCTGCGCGCCGTCGCCGTCTTCCGACGGTGCGGTGATGTGATAGGCATCACCCGATAGGCCATAGCCGAGGATTTCGCCGTAGATCTTGGCGCCGCGTTTCTTCGCGTGCTCGTATTCCTCGAGCACCACGACGCCAGCGCCCTCGCCCATAACGAAACCGTCGCGCTTCTTGTCCCACGGCCGCGAAGCGGAAGTCGGCGTGTCGTTGAAGTCCGTCGACAGGGCCTTGCAGGCATTGAAACCCGCGATGCCGATGCGGCAGATCGCGGCCTCGGCGCCGCCCGCCACCATGACGTCGGCATCGTCGAGCTGAATCAGCCGCGCGGCGTCGCCGATGGCATGCGCCCCCGTGGCGCAGGCGGTCACGACGGAGTGGTTGGGTCCCCGGAAACCGTACTCGATCGATACCTGCCCCGAGGCGAGGTTGATCAGGGCCGAGGGAATGAAGAACGGGCTGACCCGGCGCGGCCCGCGCTCCTTGAGCACCAGCGATGTCTCATAGATCGTCTGAAGACCGCCGATGCCCGAACCGATCATCACGCCGGTGCGGTTCAATCCATCGGCGTCGGTCGGCTTCCAGCCGGAATCCTCGACCGCCTGCTTGGCTGCGGCCATGCCGAACAGGATGAACTTGTCGACCTTCCGCTGGTCCTTGGGAAGCATGTAGAGGTCGGCATTGAAATGGCCATTGGCCTTGTCACCCGCCGGAACCTCGCCCGCGATCTTGGTCGCGAGATCCGACGTGTCGAATGCCTGGATCGACCGGATGCCGGACTCTGCCGCCATCAGTCGACGCCAATTGACATCCACGCCGTCTCCCAACGGCGTGACCATGCCCATTCCGGTTACGACGACTCGCCTCATCGTCCGCCTACCTTCCCGCAGGAACCGGCGCGATCAGGACTTGGCGTTGCTCTTGATGAAGCCGATCGCGTCACCGACCGTCTGGATCTTCTCGGCGGCGTCGTCGGGGATCTCGATGCTGAATTCTTCTTCGAAGGCCATCACGAGCTCGACCGTGTCGAGGCTGTCGGCGCCGAGGTCGTCGATGAACTTGGCATCTTCCTTGACCTGGGCGGCTTCGACACCGAGGTGCTCGACGACGATCTTCTTCACGCGCTCGGCAATATCGCTCATTCTCTTGTCCTTCCCGTCTTTCGAATTCGGTTCGCCTCGGAGGGCCTGCGATTCGGGCTCTCGTAACATAGCTCCCCGACCAAGGCCAGCGCCGGAAAGCCCACGAAATCAGGCACTTGGGACGGCCCCTTGGGGGTCGTTCCGGCCGGACCGGCGGTCAGATCATCGCCATGCCGCCGTTGATGTGCAGCGTCTGTCCGGAGACGTAGGCTGCCTCGTCGGAAGCGAGATAAACCACGCCGGCCGCAATCTCGTCCGGTGTACCCAGCCGTTCCGCCGGCACCCGGCCCAAAATCATCTTCTTCTGGTCCTCGGTCAGCACGTCGGTCATTGGCGTGGCAATGAATCCCGGCGCCACGCAGTTCACGGTGATCGACCGCGACGCGAGCTCCTGCGCCAGGGACTTCGACATGCCGATCAGGCCGGCCTTGGCGGCCGCGTAGTTCGCCTGGCCGGGATTGCCGGTGACGCCCACGACCGAGGTGATGTTGATCACCCGCCCGTGCCGGCGGCGCATCATGCCGCGCATCGCTGCCCGGATGAGCCGGAAGGTGCCGGTGAGGTTCACCTGCAGCACCTTTTCCCAATCCTCGTCCTTCATGCGCATCGAGAGATTGTCGCGCGTGATGCCGGCGTTGTTGACCAGGATGTCGATCTTGCCCATCGCCGCCTCGGCCTCCTTGGCCAGGCGCTCGATGTCGAGGGGATCGTCCATCTTGGCCACAATCACGTGCGCGCGCTCGCCCAGCTCGGCCTTCAGCGCCTCCAGCGCCTCGGCGCGGGTTCCGGAAAGGGTCACTGCCGCTCCCTGCCGGTGCAGCGCACGAGCGATCGCGCCGCCAATGCCGCCCGACGCGCCGGTGACCAGCGCGGCCTTGCCTGTGAGGTCGAACATCGGCAGCTCCTAAACCGTCTTGAGGAACGCTTCGATATCGGCCGGCGTGTTGAGCGCCAGGCCCGTCATATCGCGGTCGATGCGCTTGACCAGTCCGGACAGCACCTTGCCGGTACCGCATTCGACCAGGGCATCGACGCCGTTAGCCTTCATGTACTGCACACCTTCCCGCCAGCGCACGAGACCGGTCACCTGCTCGACCAGCCGGACCTTTATGTCGGCGGGATTGGTGATCTCGGAAGCGAGGACGTTGGAGACCAGCGGCACGCTCGGCGTGCCGAGCGAAACCTTCTCCAGCGCCTCCTTCATGGCGTCGGCCGCGGGCTGCATCAGCGGACAATGGAAGGGTGCGCTCACCGGCAACATCATGCCACGCTTGCAGCCCTTGGCCTTGGCTGCCTCGATCGTGCGCTCGACCGCTTCCTTGTGGCCGCTCACCACGACCTGGCCGCCGCCATTGTCGTTCGCCACCGCGACCACCTGGCCCTGCGCCGCTTCCTTGCAGGCTTCCTGCGCCGGGTCGAGTTCGATGCCGAGCAGCGCCGCCATGGCGCCAACACCGACCGGGACCGCCTTCTGCATCGATTGGCCACGCAGCTTCAGCAGGCGGGCGGCGTCGGCAAGCTGCAGCGAGCCCGCTGCCGCCAAGGCGGAGTATTCGCCGAGTGAATGGCCGGCAACGTGAGAAGCGAGGCTGGCCAAGGGCTTGCCTCCGTCCCTTTCCAGAATGCGCACGACGGCAACGCTGACTGCCATCAGGGCCGGCTGGGCGTTTTCCGTCAGGACCAGGTCCGATTCCGGCCCTTCCCGCATCAGCTTGCTGAGGTTCTGCTTGAGCGCCTCGTCGACCTCATGGAAGACGTCCCGCGCCGTGGCGAAGGCGCCGGCGAGGTCGGCGCCCATGCCGACAGCCTGGGATCCCTGTCCCGGAAAGACGAAAGCGCGCGCCATGAGCTGGTTTCCCCTGTTTTTGCCCAATATTTTGGCCACAAAAGCGGCCCCTCATACCCCACTCGGGCGGGCCCCGGAATGCCTTGATTTCGGGGGGTGAGCCTGTATAACCGGCGCCCTTCGGGGCCTAAATCGGCCCCGTCTCCTTGCCGGCGCGCTCTTCATGGAGAGGGCCGGCTAGATCCGGGCGGTTCGCCAGTCCTGCTGGAGAACTCCGGGTCACTAACAGCCATAAGGAGCCCGAATGGCATTGTACGAGAACGTCTTCATTGCGCGCCAGGATGTGCCTGCGACGCAAGTGGAGACTCTGACCAACCAGTTCGCCGAACTGATCACCGCCCAGGGCGGCACCGTCTCCAAGAAGGAATACTGGGGCCTCCGTTCCCTGACGTTCCGGATCAAGAAGAATCGCAAGGGTCACTACACCCTGCTCAATATCGATGCTCCGCCAGCTGCCGTGAAGGAGCTGGAGCGCACGATGTCGATCAACGAAGACATCATCCGCTTCCTCACCGTGCGCGTCGACGCCCTCGAGGAAGGCCCCTCAGCGGTCATGCAGCGTGGCGCCGAGAAGTCCGATCGGCCGGGCGACCGCGGAGACCGTGGCGGCTGGGGCGATCGCCCTTCACGCCGCGAACGTCCGCGTTTTGGCGATGACGCCGCCGCCGCGATGGCAGGAGAAGACGAATGAGCGCGCAACGCAGGCCTTTCACCCGTCGCCGCAAGAGCTGCCCGTTCTCGGGCGCCAATGCGCCGAAGATCGACTACAAGGACGTGCGCCTTCTGCAGCGCTTCGTCTCCGAGCGCGGCAAGATCGTGCCGAGCCGCATCTCGGCTGTGTCCTCCAAGAAGCAGCGTGAGCTCGCCCAGGCGATCAAGCGCGCCCGCTTCCTGGCTCTCCTTCCCTACGTCATCGCGTAAGGAGGACACATCATGCCGATGAACGTCATCCTGCTCGAGCGCGTGCCGAAACTCGGCCAGATGGGCGATGTCGTCCGGGTGAAGCCCGGCTTCGCGCGCAACTATCTGCTGCCGCAGAAGAAGGCCCTGCGCGCCACCAAGGACAACATCGCCTACTTCGAATCGCAGCGTAAGGTGCTGGAGGCCCAGAACCTCGAGCGCCGCAGCGAGGCGGAAAAGGTTGGCGAGAAGATGAAGGACCTCAAGGTCATCCTCATCCGCCAGGCCTCCGAGGCCCTGCAGCTTTACGGCTCGGTCACCTCGCGCGACATCGCCGACGGCGCCGCCGCGGTGGGCGTCAAGGTCGAGCGCGGCCAGGTCGAGCTCGACAAGCCGATCAAGGCGCTCGGTGCGCACAAGATCAAGGTACACCTCCATCCGGAGGTCATGGTCGAGATCACCGCCCTGGTTGCCCGCTCTCCCGACGAGGCCGACTTCCTCGCCAAGGGCGGCACCCTGGTCGCCGAGACCGAACGCGCAGCAATGGAGGCTGCGGAGGCCGCCAAGCGCGCCGCCGAGCAGGCCGCTGCGCTGTTCGAGGCCAAGCCGGCCGCCGAAGGCGAAGCCGCCGAGGCGGTTGCGGCCGAGGACGCTTCGGCCGAAGAGAAGAAGTAGCGCGCTCTTCTTTGGGCCTTACCACCTGCAACGACGCACGCCATCGCTCCGCGATGGCGTGCGTTTTTGTTTGAAGCTCGTTTAATCTGGCGCACATGATCTGGCGAATAGGCGCCATTCTCGTGGCTGCGTTGGTCGCGCTGCCGGTGCTGGGCATCGCCGCCAGCCTGTTCGACACGCGCGCCTCGATGTGGCGCCATCTCGTCGATACCCAACTCGCCGACATCCTGACGAACACTGTCCTGCTGCTGTTGGGCGTAGGCATCGGCACGACTGCGATCGGCACCGCGACGGCGTGGGTCGTGACGATGCACCGCTTCCCGTTCAGCCGCTCTCTCGAGTGGGCGCTGCTGCTGCCCATGGTGATGCCGACCTACATCATCGGCTATGCCTACGCCGATCTGCTCGCCTATGCCGGCCCCCTGCAAAGCCTTCTGCGTGGCATCACTGGATGGCAGAAGGGCGATTATTGGTTTCCGGATGTAGGGTCCGCAACCGGTGTCGCCTGTCTCTTCACTCTCGTACTCTACCCATACGTCTACGTCGCCGCGCGCGCTGCCTTCCTCGCCCAGTCGCAGTCACTGCTCGATGCCAGTCGCATCCTCGGACGAGGTCCGTGGCGCACGTTCCTGAGCGTCGGGCTGCCGCTCGCTCGCCCTGCCATCGCCGCGGGTGCCGCCCTTGCCCTGCTCGAGGCACTCGCCGACTTCGGCACTGTCCAATACTATGGCGTCCACACTTTCACGACCGCGATCTATCGCACCTGGTTCGGCATGGGCGATCGCGACGGCGCAGGCCAGATCGCCGTTATCCTGCTCGTCATCGCAGCGTCACTGGTGCTGCTCGAGCGTCGCTCCCGCGGTAGCGCCCGCTATCAGGTCGCTTCCAATCTGCGCGAAAGCGCGGAACCCACGGCGCTCTCGCCGCGATGGGCGGCGCTAGCCGGAGCGCTCTGCGCGATGCCGGTGTTGCTGGGCTTCGTGATGCCGGTCGGCCATCTGATCCAGCTCGCGATGCACGCCGACGTGACGCTCGTCGG
>CAWUOG010000141.1:0-7096 GCA_963923875.1 uncultured Alphaproteobacteria bacterium | reverse complement strand
CTCAGCGACTGGCTGCTGCGTTGCGCGCGGCGGGCGGCGCTTCCTCTGCTGAAGCCGCGGAAGAAGCCAGCCGCGCCAAAGCGGCGACGACCCCTGAAACCCCGGAAAGCCGCTGCCGCTCGTCGGCCCAGGCGCGCTGCACCAACACGCGCTGGTCGGGCCTGACCTTCACCGCCGGCGCGTTCTTCTGGATCCAGGCGATCAGGCGTTCCGGGCGCGCGAACTTGTTGTCTCGGAAGGAGATCACCAGTGCCTTCTCGCCGGCGTCGATCTTCTCCACTCCGGCGGCCCGGCACAGCAGTTTCAGGGCAATGGTCTTGAGCAGAAACTCGGCCTCGACCGGCATTTTGCCGAAGCGGTCGACCAGTTCGGCGGCGAAGGCATCGACATCGGACTGGTTGGAAAGCGATCCCAGGCGACGGTAGAGGCCCATACGCACCGACAGGTCCGCGACATACTCTTCGGGGATCAGTACCGGAATGCCGAGATTGAGGGTCGGCGACCAGTCGGCCTGCGAGGCCTCCTGAGCCCGGCCCTTCGCCGCGGCGACGGCCTCCTCGAGCAGCTGCTGGTAGAGTTCGATGCCGACCTCGCGGATATGACCGGACTGCTCCTCGCCCAGCAGATTGCCGGCGCCGCGGATGTCGAGGTCGTGGCTGGCGAGCTGAAAACCCGCGCCCAGCGTATCGAGCGTCTGCATGACGTCGAGCCGCTTCTGCGCCGCTTCGTTCAATGCATGCCCCGGCGGCACGGTCAGGTAGGCGTAGGCGCGGGTCTTGCCCCGGCCGATGCGTCCCCTCAGCTGATAGAGCTGAGCCAGCCCGAACATGTCGGCCCGATGGACCACCATGGTGTTGGCGTTCCGGATGTCGAGCCCCGATTCGACGATGTTCGTCGATAGCAGCACGTCGAACTTGCCGTCGACGAAATCCTGCATCGTGTTCTCGATCGCCGTCGGCGGCAGGCGGCCGTGCGCCATGGCCATGCGGATTTCCGGGACCAGTTCGCGCAACTGCTCGGCAACCGCCGCCAGATCCTCGATCCGCGGGCAGACATAGAAGGTCTGGCCGCCGCGATACTGCTCGCGCAGCAAGGCCTCGCGGATCGTGACGGCGTCGAACGGCGTGACGAAGGTGCGCACCGCCAGTCGGTCGACCGGCGGCGTGGCGATCAGGCTCATGTCACGCACGCCGGTCAAGGCGAGCTGCAACGTGCGCGGGATCGGCGTCGCGGTGAGCGTCAGGACATGCACATCGGCCCGCAGTTCCTTCAGGCGCTCCTTGTGGCCGACGCCGAAATGCTGCTCCTCGTCGACGATCAGCAACCCGAGATCCTTGAACTCGATGCTCTTGGCCAGCAGCGCATGCGTGCCCACCACGATGTTGACCGAGCCGTCGGCGATTCCGGCTTTCGTTTCCTTGGCTTCCTTCGCGCCGACCAGGCGCGATAGCCGCCCGACCTTCACCGGGAACCCCCGGAAGCGTTCGGCAAAGGTACGATGATGCTGACGGGCCAGCAGCGTCGTAGGACCGATGACCGCGACCTGCTTGCCCGAGAGCGCCGCGACGAAAGCCGCCCGCAGCGCGACCTCGGTCTTGCCGAAACCGACGTCGCCGCAGACCAGACGATCCATCGGCTTGCCGCCCGACAGATCGTCGAGCACGTCGGAGATCGCCTGCAACTGATCGTCGGTCTCGGCGTAGGGAAAGCGGGCGCAGAACTCCTCGTAGGCGCCCTCCGGAGCCTGAAGCACCTCGCCGCGCTGGACTGCGCGCTCTGCCGCGATCTTGATCAGCCGATCGGCCATGTCGGCGATGCGCTGCTTCAGCTTCGCCTTGCGCGACTGCCAGGCGACGCCGCCCAGGCGATCGAGGGTGGCGCCCTCCTCCGCCGCGCCATAGCGGCTCAGCACGTCGATGTTCTCGACCGGCACGAAGAGCTTGTCGCCGCCTTCGTAGGTCAGGCGCAGGCAGTCGTGCCGCGCGTGCTGGATTTCCAGCGTCACCAGCCCTTCGTAGCGGCCGACGCCGTGCTCGCGATGGACGACGAGGTCGCCTTCGCTGAGCGCCGATGCCTCGGCGATGAATCGCTCGGACGGGCGGCGCTTCTTCTGCGGCCGCGACAGGCGATCGCCGAGAATGTCCTCTTCGGCGATGACCTCGAGCCCTTCCAGCACGAAGCCATGCTCGACCGGCCAGACAGCGACCCCGAGCGCGCCGGCCGGAAGTCCGGTCGCGGTGACGTAGTCGGCGACCGGCACCGGCGTCGTGGCGCCATGCTCCTGCAACAGATGCTGGAGGCGGGTTGCCGAGCCCTCGGTGAAGCCGGCGACAATCACCCTCCGGCCGGCCGATTGAGCGGCCTTCACATGCTCGGCCACCTTGTCGAACAGGTTCACGCCCTGCGCGGTACGCGCCTGGGCGAAGCCTTCGTGGCGTCGACCGCCGAGATCGATGGCGCCTGCCGTTTCCGGCGCGGCATTGAAGGTGGTGAACTGCCCGACCGCGCGGCCGTCGAGCAGTGCGTCCCATTGCGACGGCTTCAGATAAAGCTGCTCCGGCGGCACCGGCTTGTAGTCGGAGCCGCCCGACATGCCGCCTTTTGCACCGGTCTTCAGCCGCGCATCGTAGTAGTCGACGATCAACTCGTGGCGCGCCTCGAGTGCTTCCACGATCTGGTGGTCGGCCGTGACCATCGCTTCAGGGCAATAGTCGAGCAGCGTCTCGAGATGGTCGTGGAACAGCGGCAGCCAGTGCTCCATGCCGACATGGCGCTGCCCCGCCGACACCGCCTCGTAGAGAATGTCCTCGCCGGCCACGCTGCCGAACAGTTCGCGGTATCCACTGCGGAAGCGTTCGATGCTCTCGGCCGTCAGCAGCACCTCGCTGACCGGAAGCAGCACGACCTCGTCGCGGTCTCCGGTCGAGCGCTGGCTCATCGGATCGAACGAACGGATCGTCTCCAGCGTGTCGCCGAACAGGTCGAGCCGCAGCGGCTCGGCGGTTCCGGGCGGGAACAGATCGACCAGGCCGCCGCGCATGGCGAACTCGCCCGGCTCCATCACGGTGTCGGCGCGGCTGAAACCGTTCTCGCCGAGGAATTTCGTCAGCCACGCCACATCGACCGTCTGGCCCTTGCGCAGCGTTGTGGCGGCCTCGGCATAGAGCGCCCGCGGCGGCACCTTCTGCAACACCGCCCCCGCCGAAGCCAGGATCACGCGCGCCGGCATGCCGGGTTTCCTCGGTGCGGCCAGGCGCGCGAGTGTCTCCAGCCGCTCGGCGACGATGTCGGGATGCGGCGACAGCCGGTCGTAGGGCAGGCAGTCCCAGGCCGGGAACACCAGCACCTCGCGATCGGGCGCGAAGAAGCGCAAACCGTCCTGCAGCCTCTCGAGCCGCTGGCCGTCGCGCGCCACATGCAGGATATCCTGTCCGCCGGTGGTCCGTGCGAGCTCAGCCAGGACCCAGGCGTCGGCGCCCTCGGGCAGGCCGGCCACGGTCCAGCGGCCCACCTTGCGATGCAGGGCGGAAAGACGTTCGCCGAGGGACGCCGCCTGGGACGTCACTAGAACCTCACCTTGAAGGACATGAGTTTGCGCAGGACCGGCGTGTCGGACTCGGCCGGAACGTCGGCCTTGCCGGCCACCCAGTCGTAGATGTCGTTGTCAGAGGCCGACAGAAGCCGCTCGTACTGGTCGAGTTCATCGGCGCCGAAGCCCGCGATGTGGGCGCGCGCGAACTGGCCAAGGAGAATGTCGTTCTCCTTGTTGCCGCGATAGATGCTGCGATAGAGCAGCCGCTTGCGCCGCAGCTCCAGCTCCGAATCGTCGCTCAAACTTTTCCCCAACCGGGCCCGAAAAGGGGCGTAGCATATAGGCGGCGACGGGTGCGAAGTCACGTCCTGCAAGCCATGCGACCGCAGAGCCTGACGCCCCTGTTCGCCCAAGTGACATCGCTGCCCGGCATCGGGCCGCGGCTGGGCAAACTCGTCGAAAAACTGGCCGGTCCCCTGGTCGTCGACCTGCTGTGGCACCTGCCGTTCGCCGTGATCGACCGCCGCAACGCCCCGACCGTCGCCACCGCCAGAGGTGGCGAGATCGCGACCCTCACCGTGACGGTCGACGAGCACCTGGTGCCGCGCAACCCGCGCCAACCCTACCGGATCTGGTGCAGCGACGAGTCGGGGCGGCTCTGTCTCACCTACTTCAACGGCCGCGAGGACTATCTGAAGAAGCTGCTGCCGCCGGGCGAGCAGCGCGTGGTGAGCGGCAAGGTCGAGATCTACCAGGGCGAGGCCCAGATCACGCATCCCGATCACGTGGTCCCGATGAGCGAGCGCGAGTCGATCCTCCGGGTCGAGCCGGTCTATGGCCTCACGGCAGGACTGACTCAGAGGCCGGTCCAGAAGGCGATCGCCGCCGCGGTCGAGCGTGCGCCCGACCTCGCGGAATGGCAGGACGCGGCGTACCTGAAGCAGCAGAAATGGAGCGGCTGGAAGGCGTCGCTCGCGCGGGCTCACGCGCCGATGGAGTCGTCCGACCTGGCACCCGACCATCCGGCACGCGCGCGCCTTGCGTTCGACGAGCTGCTCGCGAGCCAGCTCGCCATCGCGATGGTGCGTCATCACAATCGCAGTCTTCCCGGCCGTGCGACCCGGGGCGACGGGCGCCTGCAGAAGCGCGCGCTCGCGTCCCTGCCCTTCCAGCTGACGCCGAGCCAGACCTTCGCGACGGCCGAGATCGCCGCCGACATGGCCAAGCCCGAGCGCATGGTCCGCCTGCTGCAGGGCGACGTCGGCAGCGGCAAGACGCTGGTGGCGTTCCTGGCGATGCTGACCGCCGTCGAGTCCGGCGCGCAGGCCGCCCTGATGGCGCCGACCGAGCTGCTGGCGCGGCAGCACTTTGCGACCATCGCGCCGCTTGCCGAGGCCGCGGGCGTGCCGGTCGCGCTGCTGACCGGTCGCGACGGCCAGAAGCAGAAAAGGGAAACGCTCGGGGGCCTGGCCGACGGCTCGATCAAGCTGGTCGTCGGCACGCACGCGCTGGTCCAGGATGACGTCGAGTTCGACGATCTGGCGCTGGCGGTGGTCGACGAGCAGCATCGCTTTGGCGTGACCCAGCGCATGGCGCTGTCCTCGAAGAGCCACGCCGTCGATCTGCTGGCCATGACCGCGACGCCGATCCCGCGCACCCTGATGCTTGCAGGCTATGGCGATCTCGATGTTTCCAAGCTCACGGAAAAGCCGGCCGGTCGCCAGCCGATCGACACCCGCACCATCCCGCTGGAGCGCGTTGCCGAAGTGGTCGACGCGGCCGGCCGCATGATCAAGACCGGCGCGCGGGTCTATTGGGTCTGCCCGCTGATCGAGGAGTCGGAGGACGTCGACCTCGCCAACGCCGAGGAGCGCTTCCGACTGCTGAGCGCGCGCTTTCCCGGGAAGGTCGGCCTGCTTCACGGCCGGGTGAAGAGCGCCGAACGCGAGGCGACCATGGCCGCTTTCTCCGAAGGCAAGCTTTCCATCCTGGTCGCGACGACCGTCATCGAGGTCGGCGTCGACGTGCCGGCCGCCACCGTCATGATCATCGAGCATGCCGAACGCTTTGGCCTCGCGCAGCTCCACCAGTTGCGCGGACGGGTCGGTCGCGGCACCGCCAAGTCGACCTGCCTGCTGCTCTACGCGACGCCGCTTGGCGAGACGGCCAAGGCGCGGCTGGCGATCATGCGCGAGACCGAGGATGGTTTTCGCATCGCCGAGGAGGATCTCAAGTTGCGCGGCGCCGGCGAATTGCTGGGCACGCGACAGAGCGGCCTGCCCGACATGCGGCTGGCCGACCTCGCGGCCCATGGCGAACTGCTGCAGGCAGCGCGCGACGACGCGAGGCTGGTCATCGAGCGCGATCCGGAACTGAAGTCCGAGCGCGGAGCGGCCCTGCGGGCCCTGCTCTATCTGTTTCGTCGCGACGACGCAGTCAGGACGCTGCGCGCCGGGTGATAAACCGGCGCGCGCCCTGTCGCCGGTTTATCGATTTTTTATCGGTCGACCGATAAGGGTTTAAGGCTGCCCTGCGGAGCGTTTACCTACGTTTTATCGTTCGGAGGGGACTCCCCCCTTACCCCAACGACGACACAAAATTGCGCAGCGCCGTCCGGGCCACCTCGACCGCCTTCTCGGCCTCGACACGCCGGGCGGCAATCGCCTCCAGTTCGGTCTCCTGCTTGTCGAGCGTCGCGAGATAGCGGCGCTGCAGGTCGCTGTTGGCGGGAACCCGTGCGAGATTCTCGCGGAGGCGGGCCTGTTCGTCGACGATGGCTTTGCGCTGGTTGTCGATTTCCGTGACCTTGCGCTGCGCTTCACCGACACTTGCCTGCAATTGCAGGACTTTGGTCAGCGCCTCCCGGGTCCTGGCGTCGAACTCCGGGGCCTGGGCAAAGACCCGGATCTGGTCGGCAGGACCGTCGAGCAGGCGCATGTCCTGCTGCTGGGTCTGTTCCTGCGCGACCTCGATCGTCTGGGTCTGGTCGCCGCCGGGCAGCTGGAACGGCAGGCGATAGTTGCCGTCGCTGATCTCGACGCCCTTGCTGTCGGGCTTCACGAGGTTCCAGCCCTGCAACCGGCGCTGAACGATCACCAGCTGGCGCGGCTCCTTCGCCGGTCCGCGCACGCGATAGGTTGTGGTCTGGCGCACCAGGCGCGAGTAGCGCAGCGCGCCGTTGACGATCGTGCCGGTCGCCAACCGCTCGGTACGGCCGTCCTCGCGCTCGATCACGATCTTCTCGTCGAGCGCATAAGCCAGCAGGCGGGTCTCGCCGGCCGGAAAGCCCGACAGCCGGGCGTCGCCGACATAGGCAACGTTTCCCGCCTTGTCGCGCTCGTAGATCGTCAGGATGCCCGGCGGCAGGCCGGTCTCGCCGTCATTGGTCAGCCTTACGGCCGCGAGCGGGTTGCGCGAGGCGGCATCGGGTTGATAGAGCGCGAGCCGCGACGCCGGTACCTGACGATCGAGGATCGGGATCGAAAGAGTACGGCCGTTCTCCACGCTGACCGGGCGCGGGAACCTGAACACGACCTGTGTGGCGGCATCGGTCGCCTCGAACTG
>CAWUOG010000140.1:0-7191 GCA_963923875.1 uncultured Alphaproteobacteria bacterium | reverse complement strand
CGGACTATTTCAGCGAACGGGCGCTGATGACGATGCGCCTGACGGTCGAGTCCGAATATCTCGTCGCGCTTTCGGAGACGAAAGGTGTTGGCCTGCGTCCGCTGACGCCGGCCGAGAAGACGATGTTGCACGCGTTGCCGCGGATCCCGGTCGAGGATGCACAGATCATCCAGAAGATAGAGCGCGAAGGGTACGAAGGCATTCCCGCCACGAATCACGACGTGAAGGCAGTCGAGTACTTCATCAAGCTCAAGCTCAAGAACTCGAGCCTCGCGGATGTCCTGGAATGGGTGCACTTCGCACTGACGTCGGAGGACGTGAACAGCACCTCCCACGCCCTCGCCCTCCGCGGGGCGCTCGAGGAAGTCATGTTGCCGGCTCTGGATCAGGTGGCGAAAGAGATCGTCGGTCTCGCACGGGCGCATGCCGATACCGCCATGCTGGCGCGAACCCACGGCCAGAGCGCCACGCCGACCACCTTCGGGAAGGAAATGAACGTCTTCGCGACGCGCCTCGCCAAGCAGGTCGGCACGCTCAGGACGAATTCCGTTCTCATGAAATGGGGCGGCCCGTCAGCCAACTACAACGCCCAGATGGTGGCTCTCCCGCAGGTGGACTGGCTGTCCTTCGCGCGCTCCTTCGCCGAGCGCCTGAACACCGACAAGCCGCATTCGGTGCGTGTCGCGCTCAATGAAGTGACGACCCAGATCGAACCACACGACACGTTTGCCGAGATGTTCGACAATCTGCGCCGGATCAACACGATCCTGCTCGATCTGTCACAGGACATGTGGCGCTACATTTCGGACGGCTGGGTCACGCAGAAGCCCAAGGAAGGCGAAGTGGGCTCGTCGGCCATGCCGCACAAGGTGAACCCGATCGACTTCGAGAACGCCGAGGGTAACTTCGGGGTCGCCAACGCCCTTTTCGAGCACCTCTCGAGAAAGCTGCCGGTTTCCCGCCTGCAGCGCGACCTCTCGGACTCGACGGTCGCGCGCACCTTCGGCACCGCCTTCGGACATTCGCTCGTCGGCTATCGCTCGCTGCTGCGCGGCTTCGGCAAGATCAGCGTGAACGAGGCCGCCCTGCGCGAGGCGTTCACCGAGCATCCTGAGGTGCTTGCGGAGGCCATCCAGACCGTGCTTCGCGTCGCCGACGTGGAGATGCCCTATGAAAAGCTGAAGGCGCTCACGCGCGGGAAGCAGGTCACGATGCAGGATCTCGCCGCCTTCATCGATGGGCTCGATGTCGGACCGGAGACGAAGGCGCGGCTCAAGGCACTTCGTCCCGAAACCTACACAGGTCTCGCCGGCTTGCTCGCGAGGAAATGACGGACGAGGAGCGCGTTGTGCGACTCGAAGCAAGCTGCCGCATCCGGCACGTCGAGACGGTCCCCACGCGGATCCCCGGCTGACACGCCGGGGCGACAACAGCCTATTTCTTGATCTCGGTCATGATCTGCTGCTTGGCATCGAGCAGCAGGCGCTCGGCCTGGCGGCGGATCGTGTGCTCTTCCGTGGGCTTACCGCCGGCGGCGAGGTCGTGCATCAGGGTGTGCACCATGTCGTGGTCGCCGGGCTTTTCGAAGTCGGCCAACACGATGGTGCGGGCGTAGGCTTCGGCGTCGGCACCCGACTTGCCGAGCAAGCCGGCCGCCCACAGGCCCAGCAGCTTGTTGCGGCGTGCGCGCGCCTTGAACTGCATTTCCTGATTGTGCTGGTAGGCCGCCTCGAAGGCGTGTTCCCGCTGGTCGAAACTCGTCATAGGCCTGGCCGCTCCCTTGGCGCACGATAGTGGGCGTGTCGCGCGGTTTATAGCCACCGCCCGACTGTCTTTCCACCCCGCGAGGAGGGTGGCAGAGTCGCATGCCAACAAGGGATAAATAAGCCGAATGACACCGGAAGTGCTCAAACAGTGGGTCGGCCGCCGGCGCGAATTGGAAGATTTCGCCGCACCGTGGCCAGTCGCGGCCCTGAGCGCGACCCTCGACGAGGACGATCCGGCGCCGAGGATGGGCGACCCCGTGCCGCCGCTCTGGCACTGGCTCTATTTTCTGGAAATCGCGCGCCAATCGGGCATCGGACCGGACGGTCATGCCGAACGTGGAGAGTTCCTGCCCAACCTGCCATTGCCACGCCGCATGTGGGCCGGCAGCCGTCTGGCGTTCGACGGTGAGCCGCTGCGCATCGGCGATCCGATACGGCGCGTTTCAGAGATCAAGTCGGTCGCGGCCAAGAGCGGCTCGACCGGCCAGATGGTCTTCGTCACCGTGCTGCACACGATCTCAGGCCCGCGTGGCGTCTCCTGCCTCGAGGAGCACGACATCGTCTATCGCGAGGCCGCCAAGCCCGGCGAGCAGCAGCGCGCCGCCACGCCCGCGCCGAACGACCCGACATGGACGAGGCGACTCACTCCGGATCCCGTGCTGCTGTTCCGGTTCTCCGCATTGACCTTCAACGGTCACCGCATCCACTACGACCAGCCTTATGTGACCGGCGTCGAAGGCTATCCCGGGTTGATCGTGCACGGACCGCTGATGGGGATGCTGCAGATCGAGCTCGGCCGCCGCACGAACCCGACGAAGAAGCTCAAGGCCTTCGAGTTTCGCGCGCTGTCGCCGGTCTTCGCCAATGCGCCGATCACCGTTGGGGCGCGCCGCGAGCCGGATGGTTCATTGGTGACTTGGGTCGCCAACGAAAAAGGCGGCCTCGCACAGCAGGGCAAGGTGTCGTTCGGATAGCTCTCGCCGTGGCCGTGCGGCCATGGCACTCCGAATGAAATTGCACGCGCAACAAACGCCTGCAGTGAATAAATAGCCAGAACGACATTGCGGCCATTCCGCTCGCAGGTTCAAATGCATCACGGCCGTTGAATGGTCGATCGAAGCTGGGAGGCAATCCATGAACCACAACATTCATCATGCCGGTTGCGGCTGCATGTCGATGGGCCTTCCCCGCCTGTCTCGCAGAGGAGCAATTGGCTTGGGCTTTGGCGGCATTCTGGCTGCCGCGTTTCCGGCGCTCGCCGCCAGCGGCAGCTACGAGGCGATGCTGGTCAACTGCATCGATCCGCGCTTCACGACCTTCAGCCAGGCCTACATGGCCAGCAAGGGAATGAAGGACAAGTTCAGCCACTTCGTCATCGCGGGCGGGCCGATCGGAATCGTTTCGCCGAAATTCGCCGACTGGCACAAGGCGTTCTGGGACAATCTCGCCATCACCATCCAGCTCCACGAGATCAAGCAAGTCGTCGGCCTGACCCATCGCGACTGCGGCGCCGCGGCCGTGGCCTATGGCGACGAAATCAAGACCAACAAGGCGTTCGAGACCGCCAAGAACACCGAGGCCTTGAACCAGTTCCGCGCCGAGGTCGGCCAGCGCCAGCCCAAGCTGCAGGTTTTCACCGGCATCATGGCACTGGACGGAACCGTCGAAGTCATCGGCTGACGCCTTCGGGCGTCGGGACAAGGTCGTCGGGCGGGCGGCAATAGTGTAAACTGCCGTCCGTGCTCGATTCCACCTCGCCCGCAAGCCCCCAGACAAGCGCGAAATCCGCTTCGGCGCTCGAACTGCAGCTGGCGGCGCAGCGGGCCCGCCGGCCCGCCGATCCGCTGCTTTCCCTGGTCGTGCCGGTGTTCAACGAGGAAGAGTCGATCGACATCTTCCTCTCCGCCGTGATGCCATTCCTCGAAAAAGCCGCCCTGCGCTTCGAAGTCGTCTTCGTCAACGACGGCTCGCGCGACAACACTTTCGCCCATGTGCTGGCCTGCTGCGCGCGCGACAGGCGCGTAAAGGTCGTGA
This sequence comes from uncultured Alphaproteobacteria bacterium, assembly GCA_963923875.1. GTDB lineage: Bacteria > Pseudomonadota > Alphaproteobacteria > Reyranellales > Reyranellaceae > Reyranella. The sequence goes on along the minus strand of CAWUOG010000140.1, from coordinate 3,391 downwards.
ACCTGTCACGAAATTTCGGCAAGGAAGCCGCCCTCACCGCGGGCATCGATCATGCCGGCGGCGACATCCTGATCCCGATGGACATCGACCTCCAGGACCCGCCCGACCTGATCGAGCCCTTCGTCGAGCGCTGGCGCGAAGGTTACGACATCGTCTACGGCATCCGCGCCGCGCGCACCTCCGACACCGCCGCCAAGCGGCTGTCGGCCGGCTGGTTCTACTGGGCGTTCAATTCGATGTCTCCGGTGCGCATTCCGGCCAATGTCGGCGATTTCCGCCTGGTCGATCGTCGCGCCGTCGAAGTGCTGCGCCAACTGCCCGAGCGCAACCGCTTCATGAAGGGCCTGTTCGCCTGGGTCGGCTTCAATTCCGTTGGCGTGCCCTACGAGCGACCGTCGCGCGCGGCGGGGTCGACCAAGTTCAATCTGTGGCGCCTCTGGAACTTCGCGCTCGACGGCGTGGTCGGCTTCTCGACCGTACCGCTCAGGGCCTCCTTCTACGGCGGGCTGGTGATCGCCGCGATCGCCGTTCTCTACGCGCTGTTCATCGTCACACGCGTGCTGCTGTTCGGCATTGACACGCCAGGTTACGCCTCGCTGTTGATTGCCGTCCTGGGCATGGGCGCGATCCAGCTCGTGTCGATCGGGATCATCGGCGAATATCTCGGCCGCCTGTTCCACGAGGTCAAAGGCCGGCCGATCTACGTCGTCGAAGGCTTCTACGAGGAGGGCGCGGCCCGGCCGCACAAGACCTGACCTCGATGGACCTGAAAGAAGAAGACATCCTCGGCGACGATATCGGTCGCCACTGGTACTACCGCTCCAAGGCCGCCGCCCTGCGACTGGCAGTCTGGGACCTGAGGCCGCGGAAGATCCTCGATATCGGTGCGGGCTCGGGCTTCTTCTCGCGCCACCTGCTTGCGCACACCGCCGCTCAATCGGCGCTCTGCGTCGACACCGGCTACCGCAGCGACGCCGAGGCCCTGGTCGAGGGCAAGAAGGTGCTCTATCGGCGGGACATCGGCACGACCGACTGCGATCTCGTGCTGATGATGGACGTGCTCGAGCATGTCGACGACGATCGCGGGCTGGTGAAGCTCTATGCCGACAAGGTGCCGAGCGGCGCGCATTTTCTGGTGACAGTGCCTGCCTTCCGGTTCCTGTGGAGTGGCCACGACGTCTTTCTCGAGCACAAGCGCCGCTATCGCTTGCCCGAAATCGAGGCGGTGATGCGCGATGCCGGCCTCGAGGTAATCACCGGCGCCTACTATTTCGGATTTATCTTTCCGCTGGCTGCGGCGGCGCGGCTCGCCTCGCGCAACACGACCGAGCCGCGCAGCAGCCTGAGCAAGCACGATGCGCTGACCAACGGCATACTGACCGCAATCTGCGCGGCCGAGCGGCCGTTCTTCGCGTTCAACCGCCTCGCCGGTCTCTCGGCCTTCGTACTGGCCAAAAAGCCCTAGGTTCCGGAATTACGCCGCGACGACGTCCTTGCTGCCGATGCGCCGGCGCTTGGCGTTGATCTCGCGCAGGGTCACCAGCATCTCGTCGGCCACGACGTCGCCCGGGATGCCATCGCCCTCGGCCTTGAGTTCGTCCATGTCGACCCACACCGCATAAAGCGGCGCGGTGCGCTGGGTGATGATGCCGGCATGCAGCAGGGTCTTGATCAGCACGCGGAACATGTTGGTGCTGTCCTTCAGGGTCTCGCGCCGGTCGGCGTCGCTGAACACTTCCTTGACCGAATCGCGCACCCACTCCCAGTGCAGGCCATACTTGGCGTAGATGACCTGCTTCTGCTCGGCGTTGATCAGGTTGAACAGCAGCATCTGGAAGAGCTGCGCCGACCAGTCCTCGACCTTGCGGTGCTCTTCCGGGCTGAGGTGGCCGATCGTCTTGTTGGCCCACAGCCGGCCGAAGCGGTGGTGGAACGCCTCGTCGCTCATGACGAGCTGCACCAGGCGGCGCAGGACGGGATCGTTGGTCTTGGCGTTGAGTGTGGCGAAGGAACCCATCGCGAGTCCTTCGATGAGCATCTGCATGCCGACGATCTTCTTGTAGACCTCGGGCGTGCTCACCAGGTCGGCGAGCACGGTGGCGATGGTCTTGCCGACCGGCAGCGGCGCGCCCCAGCGCTTGGCGATGTAGCGCGTGAAGCCCGCAACATGGCGCGCTTCCTCGCGCGCCTGGTTGGCGGCGTATTCCTGCGCACCGGGATCGAGCAGGATGTGGCAGAGGCTGGCCGACAACGACAGCGCGCCTTGCTCGCCATGCAGCAGGTTCGAGACCGACCAATGCATGACGTCGTTGGCGAACTCGATCTTCTGGCGCTCGTCCAGCCGGTCGGCGACGGCGCTCTTCAGTTCGACCACCATGTCGAACGGCACGATCGGCGTCTTCGTCATGTCGAACGGCTGGTCGAAATCGATGTAATTGCGGTCGAACGGATCCCAGAAATGATCGTGGGTGGCCGAGATGATGCCGTCGAAGGCATTGCTGCGCCGGCCGTACCGCGGCACCTCGAGCATGGCCGGGAAATCCTCCGGGCCGACCGCGTCATAGGCCTTGTCGTAGGTGATTTGTTGGGCCATTTGGGGCCTCCAGTTTCAGGGCGAATATGACGGCCGTGTCATCTTTTTCAATGGATTTTTCCCCAGTCCCGGCGCATGGGACTTCCGCCATATTCCGCCCCAATGGTAGCCGGCCCAAGCTGGCCGCCCAGGAGTAGCAAATGTCCCGCCGCCGCCGCATCTACGAGGGCAAGGCCAAGACCTTGTTCGAGGGGCCAGAGCCCGGGACCATCGTCCAGTACTTCAAGGACGACGCCACCGCGTTCAACAACCAGAAGAAGGGCACGATCACCGGCAAAGGGGTGATCAACAACCGGATCTCCGAGTTCCTGATGACCAAGCTCGGCGAGATCGGCGTGCCAACCCACTTCATTCGCCGCCTCAACATGCGCGAGCAGCTGATCCGGCAGGTCGAGATCATTCCGCTCGAGGTGGTGGTGCGCAACGTCGCCGCCGGCTCCTTCGCCAAACGTTTCGGCCTCGAGGAAGGCACGCAGCTGCCGCGCTCGATCATGGAATTCTTCTACAAGAACGACACGCTCGGCGACCCGATGGTAACCGAGGAGCACATCACCGCGTTCGGCTGGGCGACGCCGCAGGACCTCGACGACATTGTGGCCCTCACCCTGCGCGTGAACGATTTCCTGTTCGGCTTGTTCCTGGGCTGCGGCATCAAGCTGATCGACTTCAAGATCGAGTTCGGTCGCCTCTACGAGGACGACATGGTCCGCATCGTGCTTGCCGATGAGATCAGCCCCGACTCGTGCCGGCTGTGGGATCTCCGCACCAACGAGAAGCTCGACAAGGACCGCTTCCGCC
>CAWUOG010000139.1:0-7234 GCA_963923875.1 uncultured Alphaproteobacteria bacterium | reverse complement strand
TCACCGGCACCGAGCTCGAGTTCGCGCGCGACATCTGCGCGGCGGTCTGCGACGTCTACAAGCCGACGCCCGACAGGAAGATCATCATCAACCTGCCGGCGACCGTCGAGATGGCCTCGGCCAATGTCTATGCCGACCAGATCGAGTGGTGCCATCGCAATTTCAAGTACCGCGATTCGATGATCCTCTCGCTGCATCCGCATAACGACCGTGGCACGGGCGTGGCGGCGGCGGAGCTGGGCTACATGGCCGGCGCCGACCGCATCGAAGGCTGCCTGTTCGGTAACGGCGAGCGCACCGGCAACGTCGACCTGGTGACTTTGGGCCTCAACATGTTCACCCAGGGCGTCGACCCTGAGATCGACTACTCGAACATCAACGAGATCCGTCAGACCGTCGAATACTGCAACCAGCTTCCGGTCCACCCGCGCCATCCCTATGGCGGCGACCTCGTGTTCACCGCCTTCTCGGGCAGCCACCAGGACGCGATCAACAAGGGCTTCAAGGCGCTCGAGGCCTCGAACAGCAAGGTCTGGGAGGTTCCCTACCTGCCGATCGATCCGGCCGATCTCGGGCGTTCCTACGAGGCGATCATCCGCATCAACAGCCAGTCGGGCAAAGGCGGCATCGCCTATATCCTGAAGACCGACTACGGCATCGACATGCCGCGCCTGCTGCAGGTCGAGTTCTCGAAGATCATCCAGCAGATCGCCGATGAGACCGGCAAGGAAATCCAGCCGGCACTGATCTGGGACACGTTCCGCAAGGAGTACCTCGAGAACAAGTCGCCGGTCGCCTTCGCCAGCCACACCACGGTGCCGGAGCCGGGCCATCCCGACCTTCGGCTGATCGATGCCCAGATCACCTTCGACGGAAAGGCCCGCAAGATCAGCGGCCACGGCAACGGCCCGATCGCAGGCTATGTCGATGCGCTCGCCAGGGATTGCGGCATCCGAATCAAGGTGCGCGACTACCACCAGCACGCCACCGGCGCGGGCTCCGACGCCCAGGCGGTGAGCTTCATCGAGGCCGAGACGCAGGACGGCAAGGTGCTGTGGGGCGTCGGCATGGATGCCAACATCGTCGCCGCCTCGCTCAAGGCCGTGACCTGCGCCGCCAACCGCGCCGCGAAGAAAGCCGCCTGAGCGGCGCGCGTCCTCAATCCCGCCTCCCCATTGCCACGGGGAGGCGGTAAAAGGGCGGCATGGCCAAAGCAAAATCGAAGACCAGAAAGGCGCCGGCAAAGTCGGCCGCCAAGTCGAGCTCCAAGTCGAAATCCCGATCTGCACCCCCGAAGTCCGAACGCGCCAAGTCTGCACGCACCAAATCCATCCCCTCGAAATCGGCGCCTGACGCAAACCTTCTCGCCGATCTGATGAAATGGGCGAAGGCGGCCGGTGCCGATGCCGCCGACGCGCTGTTCGACGTCAACGAATCGATTTCGGTCGCCCAGCGCATGGGCAAGCGCGAGAAGCTGGAAAGCAGCGAGAGCAGCGGGCTGCGCCTGCGCGCCTTCGTCGGCCAGCGCCAGGCCTTCGTGTCGACAACCGACTTCTCGCCGCAGGCCCTGCGCGACCTGGCCGAGCGCGTGGTCGGCATGGCGCGCGCCGTACCGGAGGATCCGACCTGCGGCATCGCCCCGAGGGAGCTGCTCGCCACCAAATGGCCCGACCTCGATCTCGATGACAGGCGCCGCCCGTCGGCACGGTCGCTGGTCGAGCTCGCCGCGACGGCCGAGGACGCCGCGCGCGCGGTCAAGGGCGTGACCAACTCCGAAGGCGCCGAGGCCGGCTGGGGCCGTACGCGCATGCTGCTGGTCACCAGCAACGGCTTCAGCGGCAATTTCCGCCGCGGCGGCTATTCGCTGAGCTGCGCCGTGCTGGCCGGCGAAGGCACCGGCATGGAGCGCGACTACGAATGGACCAGCGCCGTCCATTTCGAGGACCTGATGCCGGCAACCAGGGTCGGCCGCAACGCCGGCAAGTTCGCCGTCGAGCGCCTCAACCCGCGCAAGGCGACCAGCGCCAGGCTGCCCGTGGTCTACGATCGCCGCGTTTCGGGCAGCATGCTCGGCCACCTGGCGGGCGCCATCAATGGCCGCGCCGTGGCACGCGGCACGTCCTTCCTCAAGGACAGGATGGGCCAGCAGATCTTCGCCAAGGGTATCCGCATCGTCGACAACCCGCTGCACAAGCGCGGGCTGGGCAGCCGCCCGTTCGACGGCGACGGTCTGCCGACCCGGCGCTACAACGTGATCGACGATGGCGTGCTGACGACCTGGCTGCTCGACCTCGCCTCCGCGCGCCAGCTCAACCTCAAGCCGACGGGGCACGGTCCAGGCGGCGGCACATCGAACTTCTATCTCGAGAAGGGCCGGCTCTCGCCCGACGAACTGATCGCCGACATCAAGAGCGGCCTCTACATCACCGACATGATCGGCTTCGGTGTCAATGCCGTGACCGGCGACTACAGCCGCGGCGCCTCGGGCTTCTGGATCGAGAACGGCAAGAAGACCTATCCGGTGAGCGGTATCACCGTCGCGGGGAATCTCAAGGACATGTTCCTCAACATGACGCCCGCGAGCGACTTGCAGTTCAAGAGTGCGACCAACGCACCGACGGTGAGAATCGAAGGGATGACCATCGCCAGCTCGTGATAAACTCGCGGGCATGTCCCCCCTCGCCAAAGCGATCCTCTGCGCCGCAACGTCGGCGCTCCTCACCCTGCCGGCCCTCGGGCCGGCATCTGCGCAGAAGCAGGCCCCGAATCAGCCGCAGACGCCGGCACCGTCCGGCGAGTTCCGCGACTGCCTGCAGAACATCCGCACCGATGCGATCCGCCAGGGCGTGCCGGCGGCGGTCGTCGACAAGGCCTTCCAGGGCCTGACGCCGAACCAGCAGGTCCTCGACCTCGATTCGCGCCAGCCGGAATTCTCGCTGACCTATTCGAAGTACATCGGCAATTCGGTGACCCCGGACCGGATCACCAAGGGCCAGCAGAAGCTCGCCCAGTACAAGGCCCTGCTCGACCAGCTCGAGCGCGAATACGGCGTGCCCGGCCAGTACATCGTCTCGTTCTGGGGCATGGAGACCAACTACGGCACCTATATGGGCGACTTCCAGGTCGTGCGCTCGGTCGCGACGCTGGCCTGCATGACCAAGCGCGTTGCTTTCTTCACCAACGAGACCATCCAGGCGCTGAAGATCCTGGCGATGAATCACATGACCAGCGCGCAGATGAAGGGCTCGTGGGCCGGCGCCATGGGCAACATGCAGTTCATGCCCTCGACCTTCACCAAATGGGCGGTCGACCGCGACGGCAACGGCAAGGTCGACATCTGGACCAGCATCCCCGACGCCTTCGCCTCGGCCTCGAACTTCCTGCGCGGCATCGGATTCAAGCCCGGCCTGCCGTCGAGCGACGAGGTCATGCTGCCGCAAGGCTTTCCGCTCGAGCAGGCCGACATGTCGGTCGAAAAACCGATCAAGGCCTGGGCGGCGCTGGGCGTGAAGAAGGCGGGCGGCGCGCCGCTGCCGCAGGGCGACGAGCCGTCCTCCATCATCCTGCCCGCCGGTTTCCGTGGTCCTGCCTTCATCCTCTATCCCAACTTCAAGGCGGTGATGAACTGGAACCGCTCGACGCTCTATGCGCTCGCCGTCGGCATCCTGGCCCGCCAGATCGCGGGCGGGCCGGGCGTGATGCAGGCGCCGCCGGAAGAGGATCAGCCGATCTCGCGCGACACGGTGATAGACATGCAGAACCGCCTGGCGCGACTCGGCTTCTACACCGAGGACGTCGACGGCCTGCTCGGCCCCAAGACCCGCTCGGCGGTGCGGCTGTTCCAGAAGCAGATCGGCATGCCCGCCGACGGCCACCCGACGCCGCAACTGATCGCTCGCCTGCAGCAGGCGGTACGATAACAACGGACAACTCATCCTGAGGAGCGGCCGTCAGGCCGCGTCTCGAAGGATGAGCAACAGGCGAGATGCTTGATCCCACCCTTCGAGACGGCGGCTACGCCGCCTCCTCAGGGTGAGGTGATCTTACTTCAAGTAGCGTTGCCCTAAATCGGCCGCAGCAACCGCACCGCACGAGGCGCAACGGCGATCGAGACCGGCAGGGCGAGCGCATCGTCGCCGTCGATCTGCACCGGCTGGCGGCCGCGTTCGCCGGCATCTTCCACCACCGAGATGCGCACCGACCGGCCGATGACGACACGGAAGCCGCCGGTCCTCGGCAGGCGCCCGAGCAGTAGTGCCAGGCCGAAGCGCAGAGTCTGCCAACGGCCCCATCGCTCGAACAGGCAGACATGGAGCAACGGCTCGTTCAGGCGGGCCTGCGGCGCGACGACATAGGGACCGGCATACATCCGCGCCCGCGTCACGATCGCCGACGCCGCCTCGCAGGTGCGACCATCGATCTCGACGGCATAGCGCACCGGCCGATAGCGCCGCGCCTCGATCATCGAGCGCCAAACATAGGCGGCGCGGCCGAAGCGGCGCTTCAAGGGCGCACTCACGCCAGCCACGACCTTGGCGTCGAAGCCGGCCCCCGCCATTAGCGAGAAGCAGCGCGGCTGGTGCGACGCGCAAGCCGCCTCGCCGGGCCAGATCAGGGTCTCGCGGCCGGTTGTCATGGCATCGGCAATGTCCTGCGCGGCGATGCGCAGGCCGAGTTCGTGCGCCAGCACATTGGCGGTGCCCAGCGGCACGATCGCCAGAACCGGTGTCGGTCCCTCCACCGGACGCGCCGCCAATCCATTCACCACCTCGTTGATGGTGCCGTCGCCGCCGGCCACAGCAATCACCGGATAGCGCTCGGCATCGCAGGTTTCCGCCAGCCGCCGCGCGTCGCCCGCGCCCGCGGTGTCGACCAGGTCGACCGACCAGCCCGCGTCGCGCACCAGGCGCACGACCTCGTCGACCAGTCCGCGACGGCGACGGCCGGCCGTCGGGTTGCGAACCAGGAGAATCGATTTCCGGGACGTGAATGTCATCGAACTGTCACAACCGATTCACCTCCACGCAACGGCTCCCATACACAATCCGCTGCGTATCGTGCAATCGCGCACGACAGATTTTGTGGTGAGCCGGGTCTTATCCACATGAGCGTATCCTCATGAGCGTCATCGAGCGTCATCAGCCGGCCCGCCATCGGACGATCTTCCTGTCCGACATCCATCTCGGCACGCGCGGTTGCCAGGCCGAGTTGTTGCTCGACTTCCTGAAGAAGAACGAGTGCGACAACCTCTACCTCGTCGGCGACATCGTCGACGGCTGGCGCCTGAAGCGCTGGTGGTACTGGCCACAGGCGCACAACGACGTGGTCCAGAAAATCATGCGCAAGGCGCGCAAGGGCACCAACGTCATCTACGTTCCCGGCAATCACGACGAGGCGGCGCGGCAATATTGCCAGCTCACTTTCGGCGACGTGCGGGTCGAGGAAGAGGCCATCCACGTCCAGCCCGACGGCAAGAAACTGCTGGTGATCCATGGCGACCAGTTCGACGGCATCGTGCGCTACGCACGCTGGCTCGCGATTCTGGGCGACTGGGCCTACAACGCCGCCCTCCGCATCAACACGCTCTTCAACTGGGCTCGCCGCAAGCTCGGCCTGCCCTACTGGTCGCTCTCGGCCTATCTCAAGCACCGGGTCAAGAACGCCGTCCAGTTCATCGGCAACTACGAGCGCGCGGTCGCGGGCGAAGCGCGCCGCCGCGGCGTCGACGGCGTGGTCTGCGGCCACATCCATCATGCCGAGATCCGCACCATCGAGGGCATCCTCTATTGCAACGACGGCGACTGGGTCGAGAGCTGCACCGCCTTGGTCGAGGGCTTCGACGGCAAGCTGCGCATCCTGCGCTGGGCCGAGGAGCACGCGCGGCAGGTTTCCAGCAGCGTGCTGAGCGACTACGCGCCGGTGCGCGTGGCGGCGGAGTAGCCGGGTTGCGCATCGCCATCGTCTCCGACGCCTGGCGGCCGCAGATCAACGGCGTCGTGCGCACCATCGAGACCATCGTGCGCCTGCTGCAGGCCGAGGGGCACGAGGTCGAGGTGTTCGGCCCCGACCGCTTCCGCACGCTGCCCTGCCCGACCTATCCCGAGATCCGCCTCTCGCTGTTCCCGTCGGCGCGGCTGCATCACATGCTGAAGCTGTTCGCGCCCGATGCGATCCATCTGGTGACCGAGGGCCCGCTCGGCTGGGCGGCGCGCGCCTTCTGCCTCAAGCGCGACATTCCCTTCACCACCGCCTATCACACGCGCTTTCCCGAGTACGTGCGTGCCCGCATCCGACTGCCGCTCGCCTGGAGCTACGCCTTCGTGCGCCGCTTCCATGCGCCGTCGGCGGCGGTGCTGGTGGTGGCCGAGTCGATTCGCCAGGAACTGCGCCAGCGCGGCTTCGCCAATCTCGTGCCGTGGTCGCGCGGCGTCGATATTGCCGCCTTCAAGCCGCGGCCGCGCGAGGAACTCCCCGGAGATCTGCCGGACAAGCGGCCGGTCTGGCTCTACGCCGGCCGCCTCGCCATCGAGAAGAACATCAAGGCGTTCCTGGACCTCGACCTGCCCGGCACCAAGTGGGTGGTCGGCGGCGGCCCGCAGGCGCGCGAGCTGGAGCGCCGCTACAAGGGCGTGCGCTTCTTCGGACCGGTCGGCACCGAGGAGCTGGCATTGCGCTATGCCCAGGCCGACTGCTTCGTCTTCCCGAGCAGGACCGACACGTTCGGCCTGGTCATGGTCGAGGCGCTGGCCTCGGGCGTGCCGGTCGCGGCCTATCCGGTGCCCGGTCCGCTCGACGTCATCACCGATCCGAAAGTCGGCGCGATGGACCATGACCTGCGCATCGCCTGCCTCGCCGCCGTGAGTCGCGACCCGGCCGACTGCCGCCGCCACGCCGAGACCTTTACGTGGGCCGAATGCGCCCGGCAGTTCCGCGACACGCTGCGCACGATCCCGCGCAGCACCTGGCAACCGCTCAAGGGCCGGGTGATGCCCAATCCCGCGTCTTGAGCCCTCCCGGCCAGGCCCCCAGCATCAGCAGCGATGCCGCGGCGAGGACGACAGAAGGCATGCGCGGCTCCGTTGCTCCGTTCCGGTTTACCTGGGCCAGTCCGGCGGCTCGCCGGCCTTGATCCACTCGGCATAGTCCTTCTTGGTCTGGTCGTTGGGCGGATAGACGCCGGGAATCTCGCGGCCCTGGCCGATGCGGATGGCGACGAACTTCTCCAGCCGCTCCT
>CAWUOG010000138.1:0-7250 GCA_963923875.1 uncultured Alphaproteobacteria bacterium | reverse complement strand
GCGGCCGTTGAGATACTCGTAGGTCGTATCGTCGGGCGCCACCATGCCGGTGCGCGCGCCCATCTCGATCGTGAGATTGCACAGCGTCAGCCGCGCCTCGGCCGTCAGGGCGCGCACGGCCGAGCCTGCATACTCGACGGCATAGCCGGTGCCGGCGGCGGTGCCGAGCTCGCCGATCAGGTGCAGGATCATGTCCTTGGCGGTGACGCCCGGCATCAGCTTGCCCTCGAAACTGGCGCGCAGCCGCTTGGGCTTCTTCTGGATCATCGTCTGTGTGGCAATGACATGCACGAGTTCCGACGAACCGATGCCGAAAGCCAGTGCACCCAGGCCGCCATGCGTCGAAGTGTGACTGTCGCCGCACACCAGTGTCGTGCCGGGCAGGGTCAGGCCTTGCTCCGGTCCCATGACATGGACGATGCCCTGGCCGTCCTGGCCGAGATCGAACAGCTTTATGCCGTAAGCCTTGGTCGTCTCGCGCATCGACAGGATCAAGGGCTCGCCCGGCGGGTGCGTCTTGTCGGTACGGCCGGGCCGGGTCGACATGGTGTGGTCGGGCGTCCCGTAGGTCAGACGGGGCTGTGCCGGCCTGTAGCCTTTTTCGACGGCTTCCTTCAGCGCCTTGCCGCCCGACATGTCGTGCAGCAACAGGCGGTCGATATGCATCAGCACGAAGCCGTTGCCGAGGTCGCTGATGACGTGGCGGTCCCAGATCTTGTCGAATAGGGTCTTTGCCATGGGATTTTCCCTCCCGGAGAGGGGCGGATATCAGCATCGGCCAGCCACGGAAGGAAGCGCATTCCTGCAGGGCTGACGCCATTGATTTGCGTCATAGGCCCGGGCGTCTCGCCGTCCTATACGTTGAGATATGACCGAGGCTCGCCACGACCAAGTCGGCACCGTGCCCACCGGTGAGGCGCAGGCCGGCAGCCAATTGCCGGTTGTCCCGGCGGGCGGCGCCCTCGTGCCGGTCGCGAACACCCGTCCGCAACGTCGGTGGCAGCGTCTTGTACTGGCGCTCCTGGTGATTGCCGCTGCCGCTGCCGGCGGCGGCTACTGGTGGATGCATCGGCCGGTGCCCTTGCCGCCCGGCATCGCGTTCGGCAACGGCCGCCTCGAGGCGGATCCGATCGACATCGCCACCAAGTTTGCCGGCCGTATTGCTGAGCTGCGCGTCGACGAGGGCGCCATGGTCTCCGCCGGCCAGGTCGTCGCGGTCATGGATACGCGCGATCTGGAAGCCTTGCTCAAGAAGGCCAGGGCGCAGGTCGACCAGGCCACCAAGTCCATCGCCGAGGCCAAGGCAAATGTCGAACAACTGCACAGTCAGGTCGTTCTCGCGAACCAGGAAATGGAACGTGCGCGCGCCCTGTTCAAGAACGGCTGGATCACGAAGGAACTTCTCGACCATCGCCAGCAGCAGGCCGACGGTGCGCGCTCCGCGGAGATCGCCGGAACCGCGCGGGTTAATTTCGCCGAGACGGCACTTCGCGCCGCCGAGCACGATGTCGAGCTGTACGAGGTCAATATCGCCGACAACACGCTGGTCGCGCCACGCGACGGGCGCATCGAGTACCGCATCGCCAATATCGGCGAGGTACTGCCGGCCGGCGGCAAGGTTTTCACCATGCTCGACGTCGGCTACGTCTATATGGACATCTACCTGCCGACCGTGACGGTCGGCCGGGTCAAGATCGGCGACGATGCGCGGATCGTTCTCGACGCCTATCCCGACCGTCCGATTCCGGCGAAGGTCTCCTTCCTCGCCTCGCAAGCGCAGTTCACGCCCAAGATGGTCGAGACCCAGACCGAGCGCGACAAGTTGATGTTCCGCGTCCGCATCCGCATCGATGCAGCGCGCTCGCGCGCCTATGCTGGCAGCGTCAGGAGCGGCATACCCGGAGTCGCCTACGTGAAGTTCGATTCGACGATCGAGTGGCCGGAGCGTCTGCAAGGAACGCCGTGACCATGGTCCGCCGCGACGCCCCGGTCGTGCGGCTGCAGGGCCTCACCCATCGCTACGGCAAGGTGGCCGCGCTGGAAGGGGTGTCCTTCGACATTCCGTCGAACTGCACGGTCGGACTGATCGGTCCTGACGGAGTCGGCAAGTCCTCGCTGCTCGGTCTGATCGCCGGTGCCAAGCGCGTTCAGGCCGGCCGTATCGAGGTGCTGGGCGGTGACATTGCCGATGCCCGCCATCGGAATTTGGCCTGTCCGCGTATCGCGTTCATGCCGCAAGGCCTCGGCAAGAACCTCTATCCTGACCTCAGCGTGCGCGAGAACATCGAGTTCTTCGCCCGCCTGTTCGGCCAGAGCCGCGCCGAACGCGAGATGCGGATTGTCGAGTTGCTGCACAATACCGGCCTGGCGTCCTTCGCCGACCGGCTGGCCAAGCAGCTCTCGGGTGGCATGCGGCAGAAGCTCGGGCTGTGTTGCTCGCTGATCCACGATCCCGACCTTCTCATTCTCGACGAACCGACGACTGGCGTCGATCCGCTGTCACGCCGGCAGTTCTGGCAGCTCATCGAGCGTATGCGACGGCGCAGGCCGGGCATGAGCGTGGTCGTCGCCACGGCCTATATGGAAGAGGCCGAACGCTTCGATTGGCTGATCGCCATGAACACCGGCAGCATCCTGGCCGAGGGCACGCCAGCCGAGCTGAAGGTCAGGACGGGCGCGGCCAGCATCGAGGACGCCTTCATCGCGCTGCTGCCCGCCGAGCTGAAAGACGGCCATCGGCGCCTGGAGATTCCGTCGCGCGGCCGGTTCGACCACGAGTCTGTGATCGTCGCGCGCGGCCTCACCCGCCGCTTCGGCGATTTCACGGCCGTCGACAATGTCAGCTTCGACATCGAGCGCGGCGAGATCTTTGGCTTCGTCGGTTCCAACGGCTGCGGCAAGACCACGACCATGAAGATGCTGACCGGCCTGTTGCCGGCCAGCGACGGCAAGGCGACCCTGCTTGGCCGGCCGATCGACGCTCGGGACATGGCTGCACGCGAGCGTGTCGGATACATGTCGCAGGCGTTCTCACTTTATGCCGAACTCACGGTCCGCCAGAACCTCGACCTGCACGCCCGCCTGTTTCACTTGCCGATCGCAGATGGCCGCCGGCGGGCCTCCCACCTCGTCGAACGGTTCGGCCTTCACGACTATGCCGATCAGCTCGCTGCCGATCTGCCGCTCGGCATCCGCCAGCGTCTGTCGCTCGCCGTTGCCATCGTGCACCAGCCCGATCTGTTGATTCTGGACGAGCCGACCTCGGGCGTCGATCCGCTGGCCCGCGATTCGTTCTGGGAGCTTCTCGTCGACCTCGCCCGAAACCAGGGGGTGACGATCTTCGTGTCGACCCACTTCATGAACGAGGCCGCGCGCTGTGACCGCATCTCGCTGATGGACGCGGGGCGGGTACTGGCCACGGACACGCCGCAGGGACTGATCGCGGCGCGCGGCGCCTCGTCGCTCGAAGAGGCCTTCATCGACTTCCTCGAGGAAGCGGCCGAGAAGCGCGAGCCGCCGTCGGGCGCGACGCCCGCTGCGGTTCCGCCGCCGCCGGTCGAAGCCGGTGGCCCTCCGTCGAGGATCTTCAGCCTGCGCCGGATGCTGGCGTACACCGTGCGCGAGGCGCTGGAGCTGCTGCGCGATCCGATTCGCCTTGGCTTCGCCCTGGGTGGCACGGCATTTCTCATGCTGGTGTTCGGCTTCGGGATCACGACCGACGTTAATTCGCTGAGTTTCGCGGCGCTGGACCGCGACAACTCCTATGAAAGCCGCGCCTATCTGGAAGAGCTGCGCGGGTCGCGCTACTTCGTGGAGCAGCCGCCGCTCCGGGATTCGGTCGACCTCCACGAGCGGCTGCGCAGCGGCAAGGTCACCGCCACGATCGAGATTCCGCCCGGCTTCGGTCGCGACTTGCACCGCGGCCGTCCGACGGAGGTCGGCGCCTGGATCGATGGCGCCATGCCGTTCCGGGCCGAGACCATCCGTGGCTATCTCGAGGGTGTGCACCGCCAGTACCTTTTCGATCCCGCCATACGTGGCGGTGCCACCGCGTCGCCGCCGGCCGCCAATATCACCGTGCGCTTCCGCTACAACCAGGACTTCGACAGCGTCTACGCCATGGTGCCGACGATGCTGGCCTTTCAGCTCGCGCTCATCCCCGCCATCCTGATGGCCCTCGCCATCGTGCGCGAGAAGGAGCTGGGCTCGATCGTCAATCTCTACGTGACCCCGGTGACGCGGCTCGAGTTCCTGCTCGGCAAGCAGGTTCCTTACGTCATCCTGGCAATGCTCAATTTTCTCGTGCTGCTGCTGATGGCGGGCTTCGTGTTCGGGGTGCCTCTGAAGGGCAGCCTTCCGGTGCTCGCCCTCGGGGCGCTGATATACGTCACGGCGACCACGGCATATGGCTGCGTCATCTCGGCCTTTACCCGGACCCAGATCGCCGCGCTGTTCGGCACGGCGATCCTGACCGTCCTCCCGGCGACCATGTTCTCGGGCATGATGGTCCCGGTTTCCTCGCTCACTGGTTTCGGTGCCGTGCTCGGCCGATTTTTCCCGATGAGCTACTTCGTACCGATCAGTGTCGGTACCTTCACCAAGGGCCTGGGCTTCGCCGATCTCGCCGGCCACCTGCTGCCGCTCTCGCTCTTCATCCCAGCCTTGACGCTGATCAGCCTGATGCTGGTGCGCCCGCAGGAGAAGTGAGCATGCGCGGCCTCTCCACCATCTTTTGGTTGAGCGCCAAGGAGCTGGCGAGCTTCTCCCGCGACTGGGTGCTGCTTGGTCTGGTCGTGTACTCGTTCTCGCTCGCGGTCATCGCCCAGGCGCAGAGCAGTTCCCAGGAGCTGCGCAACGCCTCGATTGCGATCGTCGACGAGGACCGGTCCGAGCTGTCGCGGCGCATCGCCCGGGCCTTCCTGCCGCCGTACTTCAAGCCCGTGCAGGAGATCGAGGAGCGCGACATCGACCGGCTGATGAATACCGGCAAGTACACCTTCGTGATCGACCTTCCGCCCCATCTCGAGCGCGACGTCCTGGGCAAGCGGGGGCCGGCGTTGTTGGTGGCGGTCGATGCCACGGCAATGGTCCAGGCCGGAATAGGCGCCGGATACATCCAGGAGATCGTTACGCGGGAAATCGATGACTTCCTTGCCCGACACCAGATCGTCGCGACAACGCCTGTCACGCTGTCCGTGCGGATCGCCTTCAATCCCAACGCCATGACGGCTTGGTTCACCAGCGTCATGGGCATCATCAACAGCGTCACGATGCTCGCCATCATCCTGGCCGGGGCCGCCGTGGTGCGCGAGCGCGAGCACGGCACCATGGATCACCTCCTGGTCATGCCGGTCTCGCCGTTCGAGATCGCCATGTCCAAGATCCTGGCCAACAGCCTGGTGGTGACCGTGGCCGTCGGCCTGTCGCTGTATTTCGTGGTCGAGAAGCTTCTGGCGGTCCCGGTCGCGGGTTCATTCACGCTCTTCATGTGCGGCACCGCGCTTTATCTCTTCTTCTCCACAGCGATCGGAATATTTCTCGCGACGATCGCGCGCACCATGCCGCAGCTTGGCCTGCTCTTCCTGCTGGTGGCAGTGCCGCTCAATCTGCTTTCCGGCAGCAACACGCCGCTGGAAAGCATGCCGGCGTTCCTGCGTACCATCATGCAGGCCTCGCCTTCGACGCACTACGTATCGATCGCCCAGGCAATTCTCTATCGCGGCGCGGGTTTCGAAACCGTCTGGCCGCAGTTTCTCGAGGTCGCCGTGATCGGCGGGATCTTCCTCGGCCTGGGCCTGCTGCGGTTCCGCAGCGTCGCCGCCCGATCCGCCTAGCTGATCAGCCGCGCTTCCAGCGTGGCGTGATCGCCCTTTCGGATCACATGGAGTGACCCGTACCAGGGGGAGCGGCCGGGGCCGGCGGCCCACGCCCAATCCGGCTTGTCGTCGAGCAGCAGCACCGTGTGTATGCCCATTCGTGCCGCCAAATGGGTCGGCCAACCGTCGTCACCAACCACCAGCCGGCATGTGGAAATTCTTGCCGCGTCGCGCTCGACAGCGAGTCCCAATGGCGGTTCGGCGGCCGTAAACCAGCCGACGGCGTGGCCCGGTGACGGCTGGGCAGGAATGCCCGGGACATCGTGCGCCGACCAGTTGAGGAGCAGCGGCAGGCTGCGCAGCGGTGCCGCGGCCACAAAGCCATCGAGTACCTCCCCGCGCCGGATGGTCGGCAGGTCGAGGACAGCTGCGATACGTTCCGAACACTGGACCGTCGCGTCGATACCGCGCGCCAGCAGCAAGGTATCGCGCAAGGCCGCATCGCTCTCGATATCGGCCTGTTCGGCGTAGACCAGCAATTTGCCGGCGAGCGGTTCGCCCTGCCAGCGCGGCAGATCGGGCTTGTAGAGTCCGGGCAGCTCGAGACGCGCCTCGTAGTCGGGTAAACCGCGCAGCCAGTCGCCCTGCATCAGCAGCAGCTCGCTGCGCCGCAACTTCAGGGCCGCGTCATCGGGCCGCGACGTCAACGCCATGTCGAGATCGGCGAGCGCGCCCATCCAGTCGCCACGAGCCGCCAGCAATCCGGCGCGGGCCGACAGCGAGGGAATGAGACGATGGTCGATCGACAGCGCCTCGTTGAAGCACTGCTCGGCCTCGTCGGCGCGCCCCAGTGCTTCCAGGGCGCGGCCTCGATTGTGGGCAATGACAGGGTCACCGGGCTTCAGTCGGCGGGCGCGATCCAGCGCGGCCAGGGCGCCGGCATGATCGCCGAGCAGCGTGAGGCAGCCTGCAAGATTGACCTGTGCCGCAGGATCTCGCGGTAGGAACTGTGCGGCACGCTGCAGTGGCTCGCGGGCATCGGCGTAGCGCCCGAGTTTCAGGCGGGCCTGTCCCAGCAGGTGCATCGCCTGCCCCGAATTGGGCCGCTCCTGCGCGATGCGCGCGAACAAGGTCTCGGCAGAGGCGAAGTCGCCTTGACCCGCGCGCTGGATGGCTTCGCGGGCGAGAGTGTCGATCTGCTGGTCGGAGAGGGCCACGCGCGGCCTCTAGCAGAGGCAGGCGGCGGCGCAAAGGAAAACGGGCAAAGAAAAAGCCGGCGGTCGACAGGGAGGCTGAGAGTCGACCGCCGGCAGTGTCCGGAGGGGATGAGGCCCGGCAGGGTAAGGTTCGGGCCGGCTCCGGAGTCGGGAGAGATCAGTCGCGCCAGAAGGGCTTGTTGACCTCGAAATTGATGTCGCTCGCGCTCAGCCCCAG
>CAWUOG010000137.1:0-7252 GCA_963923875.1 uncultured Alphaproteobacteria bacterium | reverse complement strand
GCCGAGATCCCGCTGATCGTCTGCATCACCGAGGGCATCCCGGTGGTCGACATGGTCAAGGTCAAGCGCACGCTCGCCGGCTCGAAGTCGCGTCTGATCGGCCCCAACTGCCCCGGCGTGATCACGCCGGGCGAATGCAAGATCGGCATCATGCCCGGCCACATCCACAAGCGCGGCAAGATCGGCATCATCTCGCGCTCCGGCACGCTGACCTACGAGGCGGTGGCGCAGACCACGGCGGTCGGCCTCGGCCAGACCACCTGCATCGGCATCGGCGGCGACCCGGTGAACGGCACCAACTTCGTCGAGTGCCTGGAGATGCTGCTGCCCGATCCCGAGACCCAGGGAATCGTCATGATCGGCGAGATCGGCGGCGACGCCGAGGTGAAGGCCGCCGAATACATCAAGGCGTCGAAGACGAAGAAGCCGGTGGTCGGCTTCATCGCCGGCCGCACCGCGCCCCCGGGCCGCCGCATGGGCCATGCCGGCGCGGTGATTTCCGGCGGCAACGACACCGCCGAATTCAAGGTCGAGGCTCTGCGTGCGGCGGGCATCCACGTCGCCGATTCGCCGGCGGCGCTCGGCGACGAGATGCTCAAGGCAATGAAGGGCTAGGGAAACTTCCTCCCCAGTCACGTGGGGAGGTGTCGGCGTCTGGTGCCGACGGAGGGGTCATGAGCCCATCGCCCGCGAGGACGCGGGCACTTCCCCATATGAATGGGGAAGAGGGTTGAGAGGAGTAGAGGCCATGCAGGCAGAGCAGACATCGTTCCTGTTCGGCGCCAATGCGCCCTTCATCGAGGAACTGTACGCGCGCTACCAGAGCGACCCGAGCCGGGTCGACGCCGAGTGGCGGACCTTCTTCGAGGCGCTGGCCGAGGACAGGAACAGCGTGCTCGCTGAGGTGCGCGGCGCCTCGTGGGCGCCCAACGGCGCGCGCGTCATCGACGTGCCGGAAGCGCCGGCTGCCGCCAACAGGAACGTGAAGAGCAACGGTGCCGCAGCGCCGGCGGCATTGGCCGGCAAGAGCGAGGCCGAGATCCGCGCCGCCGCCAACGACACCGCCAAGGCGCTGATGTTGATCCGCGCCTACCGTATCCGCGGCCATCTCGAGGCCGACCTCGATCCGCTGGGCCTGGTGCGGCAGGCGCCGCATCGCGAGCTCGATCCCGCGACCTACGGCTTCGCCGAGGGCGATTGGGACCGCCCGATCCTGATCTTTGGCTCGCTGGCACTCGGCGAGCAGGCGACGCTTCGCGAGATCATGGACCGCCTGCGCAAGACCTACTGCGGCAAGATCGGCGTCGAGTTCATGCATATCTCCGATCCCGACAAGAAGGCGTGGATCCAGGAGCGTATCGAGCATATCGAGAACCACACCGAGTTCACGCTCGAGGGTCGCAAGATGATCCTGCAGCGGGTCGTCGAGGCGGAGGGCCTCGAGCACTATCTCGGCGTCAAGTTCGTCGGCACCAAGCGCTTCGGCCTCGATGGCGGCGAATCGCTGATCCCCGGAATCGAGCAGATCCTCAAGCGCGGCGGGCAGCTCGGCGTCAAGGAAGTCGTGCTCGGCATGCCGCACCGCGGCCGCCTCAACACGCTCGTGCATGTGCTGCACAAGAGCTACACCGCGCTGTTCTCCGAGTTCCAGGGCCGCTCCTCGCAGCCCGAGGAAATGCGCGGCTCGGGCGACGTGAAATACCATCTCGGAGCGTCGGCCGACCGCGAGTTCGACGGCAACGTCATCCATCTCTCGCTGTCGCCCAACCCATCGCATCTCGAGGCGGTGAACCCGGTGGTGCTGGGCAAGGCGCGCGCCAAGCAGGACCAGCGCAACGATACCGATCGCAGCCAGGTCATGGCCATCCTGATGCACGGCGACGCTGCCTTCGCGGGCCAGGGATTGGTTGCCGAATCGCTCGATCTCTCCGATCTCGGCGGCTACCGCATCGGCGGCACGATCCATTTCGTGGTCAACAACCAGATCGGCTTCACGACCTTGCCGACCTATTCGCGCTCGGGCCCGTACTGCACCGAAATCGCCAAGATCGTGCAGGCGCCGATCCTGCACGTGAACGGCGACGATCCCGAGGCCGTGGTCCATGTCAGCCGCATCGCCACCGAATTCCGGCAGCGCTTCAAGTGCGACATCGTCATCGACATGTTCTGCTACCGCCGCTACGGGCACAACGAGTCGGACGAGCCGATGTTCACCCAGCCGC
Source organism: uncultured Alphaproteobacteria bacterium (assembly GCA_963923875.1). Classification (GTDB taxonomy): domain Bacteria; phylum Pseudomonadota; class Alphaproteobacteria; order Reyranellales; family Reyranellaceae; genus Reyranella. The sequence goes on along the minus strand of CAWUOG010000137.1, from coordinate 5,030 downwards.
TGATGTACAAGGAGATCGCCAAGCACCGGACGGTGAAGCAGGTCTACTCCGACCAGCTCGTCTCGGCCGGGGTCGTCAGCACCTCCGAGGTCCAGGCCATGGACTCGGCACTGCGCGAAAAACTCGACAAGGCACTCGAGGCCGCGGCCAACTACAAGCCCAACAAGGCCGACTGGCTGGAGGGCAAGTGGGCCGGCCTCACGATCGCGCCGGGCGAGGAAGATCGCAAGGGCGTGACGGCTGTCGACACCGAGTTGCTGCTCAAGGTCGGCCGCGCGATCTCCGAGCCGCCGAAGGATTTCGATCTCAACCGCAAGATCATCCGTCAGCTCCAGGAGAAGCGGAAAACCATCGACACCGGTCGCGACATCGATTGGGCAACCGGCGAGGCGCTGGCCTTCGGCACGCTGCTGGCCGAAGGCACGCCGGTGCGGCTCAGCGGCCAGGATTCCGGCCGCGGCACCTTCTCGCAGCGCCATTCGGTGCTGGTCGATCAGAGCAACGACGCCAAGTACGTGCCGCTGAACCACGTCGCGGAGGGCCAGTCGCGGTTCGAGGTGATCGACAGCCCGCTGAACGAGGCCGGCGTGCTCGGCTTCGAGTACGGATACTCCTCGGCCGAGCCCAACGCCCTGGTGCTGTGGGAGGCGCAGTTCGGCGACTTCGCCAACGGCGCGCAGGTCATCATCGACCAGTTCATCTGCTCCGGCGAGAGCAAGTGGCTGCGCATGAACGGCCTCGTCATGCTGCTGCCGCACGGCTACGAGGGCCAGGGCCCCGAGCACAGTTCGGCGCGCCTTGAGCGCTACCTGCAGCTCTCGGCCGAGGACAACTGGCAGGTCGTCAATCCGACCACGCCGGCCAACTATTTCCACGCGCTGCGCCGCCAGGTGCGCCGCTCGTTCCGCAAGCCGCTGGTGGTGATGACGCCCAAGTCGCTGCTGCGCCACAAGGAATGCGTCTCGACCCTCGCCGACTTTGCGCCGGGTTCGTCGTTCCGTCGCATCCTGATCGAGACCGACCAGCTCACCGACGACGCCAAGGTCCGGCGGGTCGTGCTGTGCAGCGGCAAGGTCTATTTCGATCTCGTCGCCGAGCGCCGCAAGCGCAAGATCGACGACATCGCCATCATGCGCATCGAGCAGCTCTATCCGTTCCCGATCAACCGGCTGGCGGTGCGCCTGCGGCAGTATCCCAATGCCGACGTCGTATGGTGCCAGGAGGAGCCCGAGAACATGGGCGCCTGGCATTTCGTCGACCGCCGCATCGACCGCGCGCTCGCCGCCATCGACGTCAAGGCAAAGCGGCCGGTCTATGTCGGTCGTCCGGAATCTGCGTCGCCGGCCACCGGCTCGGCGCGTACCCACCTCAAGGAACAGGCCGATCTGGTCGATCGCGCGCTGACGCTGTGATGTCGAGAGTAGCCCATAGCCTCACCCTGAGGAGCGTCCCGCAGGGACGCGTCTCGAAGGGTGGTCACGCGGGTCTTTGTAGCCATCCTTCGAGACGGCCGCTGTGCGGCCTCCTCAGGATGAGGATTGAGCGCGAAGCGCTCGAACGGAAGTGGAGTTGAAAATGGCCGTCGAGATCAAGGTCCCCGCGCTGGGCGAATCGGTCACGGAGGCGACAGTCTCCAAGTGGCTGGTCAAGGCTGGCGACACGGTGACGATCGATCAGCCGTTGTGCGAGCTCGAGACCGACAAGGTCACGGTCGAGGTCAATGCCAGCGTGGCCGGCGCCGTGGTCGATCTTGCGGTCGCGGAAGGCGCCACCGTCCAGGTCGGCGGCCTGCTCTGCCACATCGAGGCAGGCGCTGCCGGTGCTGCACCGAAGCCTGCGAGCGCTCCGGCCGCCCAGCCGGCCGCGCCCAAGCCCGCGCCAGCGCCCCAATCCGCGCCCCAGCCGGCGCCGGTTGCCGCCGGCGCCAATATCGCCGCGTCCGGCCCCGCCGTGCGCAAGCTCGCGGAGGAGAAGAACGTCCCCGCCGCCGCCATCCAGCCCTCGGGCAAGGACGGCCGCGCCACCAAGGCCGACGTGATGGCCGCCCTGTCTTCGATCTCGGCCCAGCCGGCGCCGCCCGCCCGCCCCGCGGCGCCGTCGGGACCTCGGCTGCGCGCTGACCGCGAGGAACGGGTGAAGATGACGCGGCTGCGCCGTACCATCGCCAACCGCCTCAAGGAGGCTCAGAACACCGCGGCCATGCTCACCACCTTCAACGAGGTGGACATGACCAACGTCATGGCGCTGCGCGACAGGCTCAAGGACGATTTCGAGAAGAAGCATGGCGCGCGGCTGGGCTTCATGTCGTTCTTCGTCAAGGCGTGCATCGCGGCTTTGAAGGAGCTGCCGGCGGTCAACGCCGAGATCGAGGGCGACGACCTCGTTTACAAGAACTACTACGACATCGGCGTCGCCGTCGGCACGCCCAACGGCCTGGTCGTGCCGGTGCTGCGCGACGCCGATGCGCTGAGCTTCGCCGGCATCGAGAAAGGCATCGGCGATCTCGGCCGCAAGGCGCGCGACGGAAAGCTCACGATCGGCGACCTGACCGGCGGCACCTTCACCATCTCCAACGGCGGCGTCTACGGTTCGCTGATGTCGACGCCGATCCTCAACCCGCCGCAGTCGGGCATCCTCGGCATGCACAAGATCCAGCAGCGTCCGATGGTGGTCGGCGGCGAGATCAAGGCGCGGCCGATGATGTATCTCGCGCTGAGCTACGACCATCGCATCATCGACGGCCGCGAGGCCGTGCTGTTCCTGGTGCGGGTCAAGGAATGCATAGAAGATCCCGAGCGGCTGCTGCTCGGGGTGTGATCGGAAAGAAACCTCATCCTGAGGAGCCGCGCGTCGCGCGGCGTCTCGAAGGATGGGCAACAACAAGGACGTATCGCACCCTTCGAGACGCGGTCCTGCAGACCGCTCCTCAGGGTGAGGCAATTCGTTGAGGCAGGTTAGGAATATGGCCAGCGAAACCTTCGACCTCGTCGTGATCGGTGCCGGCCCGGGCGGCTATGTCGCTGCGATCCGCGCCGCCCAGCTCGGCATGAAGGTCGCCGTGGTCGAGAAGCGCGCGACGCTCGGCGGCACCTGCCTGAATGTCGGCTGCATTCCCTCCAAGGCGCTGCTGCAGTCCTCGCACCTGTTCGAGGAGGCGGGCCACGACCTGGCCCAGCACGGTATCAAGCTTGCCGCACCGACGCTGGATTTCGCCCAGCTCATGAAGCGCAAGGCCGAGGTCGTCGACGCCACCACCAAGGGCATCGCCTTCCTGTTCAAGAAGAACAAGATTGCGGCATATCAGGGCGCCGGCCGTATCGAGAGCGCGGGCTCCGTCGCGGTCGTCGGTGAGGACGGAGCGGTCAAGGACACGCTCGCGGCGAAGAACATCCTGATCGCCTCGGGATCCGAAGTGATCCCGCTGCCCGGCGTGCCCGTCGACGAGAAGAAGATCGTCTCCTCGACCGGCGCGCTCGAGCTCACCGAGGTTCCGAAGCGCCTGGTCGTGGTCGGCGCCGGCATCATCGGGCTGGAGCTCGGCTCGGTGTGGCGCCGTCTCGGCTCGGAGGTGACGGTGATCGAATTCCTCGACCGCATCACGCCGGGCGTCGACGACGAGATCACCAAGCACTTCCAGCGCGCGCTGGCCAAGCAGGGGCTGAAGTTCAGGCTGGGTGCCAAGGTGACGAAGGCGGAGAGCGGTGCGGCCGGCGTGAAGCTCACCGTCGAGCCGGCCAAAGGCGGAGCGGCCGAGACCGTCGAGGCCGACATCGTGCTGGTCTGCATCGGCCGGCGGCCCTGCGTCGAGGGGCTGGGACTCGACAAGGCGGGCGTGAAGCTGACGCCACGCGGCCGCATCGAGGTCGACGCGCATTTCCAGACCTCGGTGCCGGGCATCTACGCGATCGGCGACGTGATCGACGGCCCGATGCTCGCCCACAAGGCGAGCGAGGATGGCGTCGCCTGTGTCGAGACGCTGGCCGGCCAGAAGGGCCACGTGAACTGGGACCTCGTGCCCTCGATCGTCTACACCCAGCCCGAGGTCGCCTGGGTCGGCAAGACCGAGGAGCAGCTCAAGGCCGCGAACGTCGCCTACAAGATCGGCAAGTATCCCTTCACCGCCGATCCGCGCAGCCGTGCCAACGGTGCCACCGAGGGTTTCGTGAAGGTGCTGGCCGACAAGGCGAGCGATCGCGTGCTCGGCGTTCACATCATCGGCGCCGAGGCCGGCACCATGATCGCCGAAGCCGCCGTCGCCATGGAGTTCGCGGCCTCCGCCGAGGATATCGGCCGCATCTGCCACGCCCATCCCACGGTCAACGAGGCCCTGAAGGAGGCCGCGCTGGCGGCCTGGGACAAGCCGATTCATTTGTGAGGAAATCCTCCCCATTCGAATGGGGAGGTGGCGCGCGAAGCCCGGCGGAGGGGGGCATGACCCCATCGCCCTCGTAAGACGAGGGCACTTCCCCATATGAATGGGGAAGAGAACTCTGGGAGAGCCGAGGCGTGCGCAAACCCCTGATGGCGCTGGCGATCGCGGGCTGTCTGATCCTGATGGTGATCGGCGGCCTGCTGCCGTTCCTGCAGGGCTGGATCTTCTTCGTGCTGGCGCTCTACCTGTTCGCCACCGAGTTCGACACCGGTCGCGGCTTCGTCAAATGGGCGCGCGGCCGCTGGCCGCTGCTCAACCGCCTGATCGTCAAGGCGCGCGGCCATCGCTGGGCACCGCGCCATCTCCATGAATTCGAGGACATGACCGACCCCGGGAAGTGATTTGGTAACGCGCGCCCGGCACCCGCCGCGGTCACGGGCTGCCGGTAACGGCAATCGGGATGACCGGGGTGCCAACGTCTGGCGTCATTGCCTCTGCAATTGGGCAACCGCGTCGAAAAGCGGCCCTTGGGGGAGCTTCACCGAAGCGTCTCCCCGGACCCGGCGCAACGCGCTAGACTGTGGCCAACAGGAGGAACAGCCGATGGACAAGCCGGTCACCCCGCGGGGCGTCAACCACCTCGTGCTCAATGTCCGTG
>CAWUOG010000136.1:0-7271 GCA_963923875.1 uncultured Alphaproteobacteria bacterium | reverse complement strand
CCAGCGCGACCTGATCGTGAACACGCTGCTCGCGGCCTATCTCAAGGCGGGACAGCCCGACGCTGGCCGGAAGCTGGTCGCGTCGATGACCGACCGCCGTCCTTCGGTGCCGGTGGCCGGCCTGGCCTGAAGCCTGTTCGTCGGCGCGGCTCTCGCGACTGCGCCGCGTGCCCTGGAAGACCGGGTTCAGCGGATCCATTGCGAAGCGGATGCGCGGCAGGTCGGTATCGACGGTGCAGCAGTCGCCGACGAGTTGCGGACGCGAAACGCCATGCTTGCGGCTGGGACGGCGCAACTCCACCATGCGCGCGGAGGGCGAAACGACATGGGCAAACTGAGCGGGAAGGTCGCGATCGTGACCGGTGGCGCCAGCGGCATGGGCCGCGCGACGGTGATGCGCTTTCTGGGCGACGGGGCGAAGGTCGTGGTCGGCGATCTCAACGAAGCCAACGGCGCGGAAACCGTCGCGGTTGCCCGGGCGGCGGGCCACGGCGATTCGATCGCCTTCGTGCGCTGCGACGTCTCGCGTGAAGCCGACGTGGCGGCGCTGGTATCGGACGCGGTGAAGCGGTTCGGCCGGCTCGATATCGCCTTCCTCAATGCCGGTGTCGGCGGCGCCTTCGGGCCGATCGGCGAGACCAGCGTCGAGGACTGGGACTACACCTTCGCCGTCCTGGTGCGTTCGGTGTTCCTCGGCATGAAGCATGCCTCGGCGGCGATGCGGAAGATGGGGGATGGTGGCGTGATCCTGGTGACGGCGTCGATCGCCGGCATGGTGGGCGGCGGCGGCAGCCACGCCTATTCGGCGGCCAAGGCCGCGGTGATCAGCCTGACCGAGAATGTCGCGGCCGAACTCGCGCCGCACCGCATTCGCGTGGTCGGCATCGCGCCGGGCGTGATCTCGACACCGCTTCTCCACCGCGGCAAGCCCGAGCGCTACGAGGCGCAGTTCAAGCGCACGCCTTGGCCCGACCGCGGCGCGCCCGAGCACATCGCCGACGTCGCGGCGTTCCTGTGCAGCGACGACGCGCGCTTCATCACCGGCGAGACGGTGAAGGTCGACGGCGGCCTGCTGGCCCAGGGCGTGGCCCTGTTCGGCACCGGCCAGGATTCGGCATTCATCAAGACCGCCGGCGTCAATCACGGCACGACCGGCGAGGCCATGGTCGTGCGTCATCTCGAACAGAAGAGCTAGTCCCATGATGGAAGCCGAGAAACTTCATCGCCACCTGATCGGCCAGCAGGGCTCGCGCCGCTCGCTGAACACGCCGGCGCTGGTGCTCGATCTCGATATGCTCGACCGCAACATCGCCGAGATGGCGAAGTTCGCCAAGGCGCACAACGTCAGGCTCCGGCCGCACTCAAAGACCCACAAGTCCGCCGACATCGCCCGGCGCCAGATCGCCGCCGGGGCGCTCGGCGTGTGCTGCGCCAAGCTCGGCGAGGCCGAGGCGCTGGGCGAGCAGGGAATCTCCGGCCTGCACATCACGTCGCCCGTGGTCACGCCGCAGGCGATCGATCGTCTGATGGCCTTGAACGGCAAGGTCGAGGGACTGATGGTGGTGGTCGACCATCCGGCCAACGTCGAGGCGCTGGACGCCGCGGCCGGCAAGGCCGGCAAGAAGCTGACGGTGATCATCGACATCGATCCCGGCCTGCATCGCACCGGCGTGGCGACACCCGACGGCGTCGTCGAACTGGTGCGCAAGGTCGTGGGCTCGAAGAACCTCGTCTATGCCGGCGTGCAATTCTATTGCGGCCGCCACCAGCACATCGTCGACTTCCAGCAGCGCAAGGCCGAGATCGAGGAGCGCACCGAGTACCTGAAGGTCAGCCTCGCCAAGCTCGAGGCGGCGAAGCTGAAGCCCGGCATCGTCACCGGCTCGGGCACGGGCACGCACTATATCGACGCCAAGTTGGGCGTCTTCACCGAACTGCAGGTCGGCTCCTACGTCTTCATGGATCACGACTACAACGTCTGCGACCTGCGCGGCCTCGACAAGCCGACCTTCGAGCAGGCGCTGCAGATCGATGCGCGTGTCGTGTCCTCCAACACGCCGGGCATGGTCACCGTCGATGCCGGCCTGAAGGCGATGGCCACGGAAAAGGGTCCGCCGATGATCCTGAAGGGCGCGGTCGAAGGCTCGACCACGCGCTTCATGGGCGACGAGCATCTCGCGGTGATCGCGCCCGAGGGCAAGTCGCCGCCGGGCCATGGCGAGCAGGTGATCCTGACGCCGCCGCACTGCGACCCGACCGTGAACCTCTACGAGGCCTATCACGTGGTGAAGGGCGACACGCTGGTCGAGATCTGGCCGGTCACGGCGCGCGGCCGCAGCCGCTAGAGAACTAGGGTCGTGCGGGCGCGCCGACGAGCAGTCCGCCGTCCCAGCGCCGCGCCAGGGTCAGCAGGCAGATCATGCCGATGGCGCTGATCGCGGTCATGCCGAGGAACGCCTGCTGGCCGAAGCGCTCATAAAGAAGTCCGGCGAACTGGTAGATCACCGCCTGCGTGGCGCCGGTGCCGAGACCGTAATAGATGCTCTGGCCCAGCGCCGTGCCGTTGCTCGGCAGCGCGCGCTGGATGAAGGCCATGGCGCCCAGGTGGCAGGCGGCGAAGGTGCCGGCATGCAGGGCCTGCAGCAGGATCAAGGCCGGCAGGTCGGTCGTATAGGCCATCGCCGTCCAGCGAATCATGCCGCAGCCGAGGCCGAGCCCGATCAGGCCGGTGACGCCGATGCGCTGCATCAGCCAGCCGCTCACCAGCATCAGGCCGATCTCCACGGTGACGCTCTCGCCCCACAGCAGGCTGATCGTGACGTCGTCGATGCCGGCGCGTCGCCAGGTCAGCGTGCCGAAGCTGTAGAGCACGGCATGGCTCGACTGGCAGAAGCCGGCCGCGACCAGGAACAGCAGGAACGATTTCGACCGGAACAGTTCGCCGAAGCCGAATGGGGCGGCGGCCGGGCCCTTGCGGGCGTGGCCCTCGCCGCGCGGCAGGGCGAGGGCGAGGGGCAGCAGGCAGAAGATGCCCGCCCAGCCCACGAACAGCACCGAGGGCGGTCCATACCGATCGACGGCGACGCCGCAGATCAGGGTGCCGGCAATGAAGGCGACCGAGCTCCAGACGCGCAGCCTGCCGTAGATGAAGCCGCGCGCCTTGGCTTCGTTGACCAGAACGCCGTCATACAGCGCCATGGTCGGCGACCAGATGCAGCCCCAGGCCAGTCCCACGACGAACAGCGCGAGGAAGGTATAAGAGACCTGGTACGCCCCCATCATCACGATCGCGGCGGCGGCAAGTCCGAGCAGCAAACCGCGCAGGCCGCCGAGGCGATGGGCGAGAAAGCCGATACCCAGCACCGCCACGACGCTGGCGAGCTGTCTTGTCATGAACAGCGTGCCGATCTCGGCGTCGGTGATGCCACGGTCGTGCAGCCACACCGGCCAGTAGCTCATGAAGGCGCCCGATGCGAAGAAGTACGCCGCGCCGTAACCGGCGAGCCGCGCGCCTTCGAGGACGCGACCCATCAGGGCGCGAACTCTTTGCGGACCTGGTCGGTGTGCTGGCCGAGTTCCGGCACGTCGCCCAGCCGCTCCGGCTCGCCGTCCCAGGAGGCGGCGAGTGCCGGCAGCGAGACCTCGCCTTTGGACGACTTGAAGCCGGTGCGCCGCAATTGCGGGTGCTTGGAGAGCGAGGCGACGTCGCTCACGCGGGCCCAGGCGATCTGCGCCGCATCCAGCCGCGTGGCGAGTTCGGCGAAGGGCAGCCTGGCGAAGCTCTCGCCGACGATCTTGTTGGTCGCATCGCGCCGTGCATTGCGCGCCATGCCGGTGGCGTAGTCGGGATCCTTCTCGAGGCCCGGCCGGTCGATCACGTTGTGGCACAGCCGCTCGAACTCCCGGTCGTTCTGGATCGAGATCAGCACCGGCACCTGGTCGGCGCTGGGATAGACGCCGTAGGGCGCGATGAACGGATGGGTGAGGCCGAGCCGCGGCCATTCGTAGGCCGAGTAGTCCATGGCGAGCAGCGGCACGGTCATCCATTCCGCCATCGACGAGAACAGCGACACCTTTATCGCGCGACCTTCGCCGGACTTCTGCCGGGCGAGCAGCGCCTCCAGTACCGCGGCGTGGGCATACATGCCGGTGCCGATGTCGGTTGCCGAGATGCCGACGCGGCCCGGCGCATGCTCGGTGCCGGTGATCGAGGCGAGACCGCTCTCGGCCTGGACCAGCAGGTCGTAGGCGCGGCGATTCTTGTAGGGGCCGTGGTCGCCATAGCCCGAGACGTCGACGGTGATCAGCCGCTTGTTCTTCGCGCGCATCGCCGCCGAGCCGAAGCCCGCGCGATCGGCGGCGCCCGGCGCCAGGTTCTGGATCAGCACGTCGGCCTTGCCGATCAGGCGTTGCAGCAGGGCCGAGTCTTCGGCCTTCTTGAAGTCCAGGGTGACGGACTGCTTGCCGCGGTTGAGCCAGACGAAATAGGTCGAGAGGCCGTGCACGTAGCCGTCGTAGCCGCGTGCGAAATCTCCCTCCGGGCGCTCGATCTTGATCACGCGGGCGCCGGCGTCGGCGAGGCGGGCCGAACAATAGGGAGCGGCCACCGCCTGCTCCACGCTCACCACCAGAAGGCCGTCCAACGCGCCGGGCATGTACTCACATTCTCCTTTGTGGGGCGCAACATGCCATAGTGCTTCCGTGGTTCAACTCACAACGACCGAGCGCGAAATCGCCTCCGGAAGCCGCGGGCCGGCCGCGGCCATGGCGCTGCGAATCGTGGCCGATACCGCGCGACTCCTCGGCGCCGGCCGCCTGGTGGCGATCGCCTCGGCCCATATCGACGGCTGTCTCTATCACGGCGACTCGGGCACGCTGTTCGCCGAACGGTTGGTGAAGGACGGCGGCAAGGTCGCGGTGCCGACCACCCTCAATGTCGGCGCGCTCGACTTGCTGCATGCCGGGCGCGTGAAGCTGCCGCCGGAACGCGCGGCGATGGCCCGGCGCATGATGGACGCCTACCTGAAGCTCGACTGCCGGCCGACCTGGACCTGCGCGCCATACCAGGCCGGGCATCGGCCGGCCCTCGGCCAGCACGTCGCCTGGGGCGAGAGCAACGCCGTCGCCTTCTGCAACGCCGTGCTCGGCGCGCGCACCGAGCGCTACGGCGACTTCCTCGATATCTGCGCCGCCATCGCCGGTCGCGCGCCGGAGACGGGACTGCATCTCGACGAGAACCGCCGGCCGAGCCTGCTGGTCGACTGCAGCGCGCTCGATCGGCGGCTCGTCGCCGAGGAGGCGTTCTGGCCGGTGCTCGGAGCCTGGCTGGGCGAGACCGCGGCAGGCCGTGTCGTCGCCTTCACCGGCTTGCCGGCGGCGATCGACGAGGATCGCCTCAAGGCAATGGGAGCCGCGGCAGCGTCGACCGGCTCGGTCGGTCTCTTCCATATCGAAGGGGTGACGCCGGAGCGATTCGATCGGCCGCGCGAGGCCCTCAAGCTCGAAGGATCGATGCTTCATGCCGCGCGAGATCGCCTGTCGACAGTGCGTGCGCGGGAGGGTGACCGCGTCGATGCCATTGCCGTCGGCAGTCCGCATTTCTCGATCGACGAATTCCGGCGGCTGCTCGGCCATCTCGCGGGGCGCAAGCCCGCGATCCCGATCTATGTCTGCACCGGCCGGCATACGCTCGCCGAAGTGGAACGTCTGGGGCTGGACGTGAGCGCGCTCACCATCGTGGCGGACACCTGCATCGTGGTGACTCCGATCCTGCCGGGGGACGGCGGGTTGCTGCTGACGAATTCGGGCAAGTTCGCGCACTACACGCGGCCCAACACCGGCTTCGACGTCCTGTACGGTTCGCTGGCCGATTGCGCCGAGACCGCGGTTGCGGGTCGTCTGGTGCGCGACGAGGGGCTGTGGCGATGAAGCTGCTGCTGCCCGGGATTGGCGAAGGGCCCGTTCTCAAGCTGCCGACCCTGTCGCTGTGGGGTGGTGTCGATCCGCTGAGCGGCCGGCTGAGCGATCCTTCCCTTCCGCATTGCGGCGAGAGCGTGAAGGGCCGCGTACTGATGATCGCCGAGCCGGTCGGTTCGTCGTCGTCGAGTGCGGTGCTGCTGGAATTGCTGCACGCCGGGAATGCACCGGCGGCGATCGTGCTGGGACGTGCCGATGCAATTGTCGCGTTGGGCATTCTGGTGGCACGCGAAATGGGATGGGCTACCATTCCGCTCGCCGTGATGCCATTGAACGAACAAGAGCGGATCGCCGACGGAGCGGTTCTGCGCGTGCAGTAGAGGGAACGAAGATGCCGGGACCGCTTGCGGGCGTGAGAGTGATCGATCTGACGGCGGTACTGCTGGGGCCGTTCGCCACCCAGCACCTGGCCGACATGGGCGCCGACGTGATCAAGGTCGAACCGCCGGAAGGCGATCTGCTGCGCCTGTCGGGGGGCTCGATGGGCCGCGACAAGAGCATGGGCCCGATCTACATGGCGGCAAACCGCAACAAGCGCTCGCTCTGCCTCGACCTCAAGAAGCCGGCCGCGGTCGAGGTTCTGAAGGGCCTGATCAAGGGCGCCGACCTGTTCATTCACAACAGCCGGCCGGCGGCGATCGAGCGGCTGGGACTGGGCTACGAGGACCTGAAGAAGATCAACCCGTCGATCGTCTATGCCTATTCGCTGGGCTACGCGCGCAAGGGTCCCTACGGCCACAAGCCGGCCTTCGACGATCTCGTGCAGGGCGTGTCGGGCGCGGCATCGCTGCAGAGCCGGGTCGATGGCGAGGCGCCGAAGTTCATGCCGAGCCTGATTGCCGACAAGACGACCGGGCTTCATCTCTGTATCGCCGTGTTGGGCGCGCTCTATCACCGCAAGGCGACCGGCGAGGGCCAGATGATCGAGGTGCCGATGCTGGAGACGCTCGCCTCGTTCTGGCTGACCGAGCATCTGTTCGGCGGGCTGTGGAAGCCGGAGCGCGGCACGATGGGCTACGACCGGATCATCAACAAGTACCGCCATCCTTTCAAAACCCTGGACGGCTATATCTGCGCGCTGCCCTATACCGACGCGCACTGGGTCGAGTTCTTCAACATCGTCGAGCGGCCCGACCTCGCCAAGGATCCGCGCTTCTGTGACCGCACCGTGCGTCCCAAGCACTTCAGTGAACTCTACCAGGTGCTCGACACGCTGCTGAAGGACCGTACGACCCAGGAATGGCTCGACGCCTTCGACGAGGCCGACATTCCGGCCATGCCCGTGCATACGCTGG
>CAWUOG010000135.1:0-7273 GCA_963923875.1 uncultured Alphaproteobacteria bacterium | reverse complement strand
AGGGCGGCTTGAGGCTCAGGTCCGGGACGTCGTTCGAGCTCGACGCCATCGTGTTTGCCACCGGCTTCGACGCCATGACCGGCGCGCTGAACGAGATCGATGTGCGCACTTCCGAAGGCGCCGTACTGCGGCGCCACTGGGAAGGCGGCCCCCTCACCTATCTCGGCCTGATGGTTGCCGGCTTCCCGAACATGTTCATCGTGACGGGACCTGGCAGCCCCGGCGTCAAGACGCAAATGATCGCGTCGATCGAGCAGCATGTCGACTGGATCGCCGATGCGATCGACCATCTGCACAAGCATCAGCTCGACCGCATCGCACCCGCGCCGCAGGCCGAGGCCGACTGGGTCGCGCACGTCAACCAGGTAGCCGACAGCACGCTCTACCCGCTGGCGAACTCCTGGTACATCGGCGCCAACATCCCGGGCAAACCCCGCGTGTTCATGCCCTATGTCGGCGGTTTCGACCGCTACAAGAAGCACTGCGACGCCATTGCCGCCAAGGGCTACGAAGGCTTCAGGCTGACACGGCACGCGCCTGCGACGGCCTGATCTTGTCTCCGTGATTGCGCCGCCAGAAGGGTGCCGCCGTGACCTCGCTGTTCGTTCATCATCGTATCGCAGTCCGGCCACGTCAGTGGCAGGCACTAGCTGACCGATTGACCGAGGATGGCGGGCGACGGGTCACCGAGGCAGGCGGCGTGCTGTACGGCGTCTTTCGCAGCCAGATCGGCCGGCCGCGCGATGAACTGCAGGTCCTGACCGCCTGGTCGCAGACCAGACGCGCGGGCGAGGCCGAGCAGATCCTGCTCGCCCGCGACCCTGACGTTCTGGCGGCGGGCAGCGAATTGCTTGCGCCGACCTTGCGGCCGACCGACACCACGCCGCTCGACCGCCAGGGCAACTACGCCTTCCGCTGGTTTGCCACCCCGGCTCCCGCTTGGCCCGAGTTCCTCGATCTCTGTGCGCTAGCCTGGCCCGGCTTCGAGGCTTCCTACGATTCGCAGGTCATCGGCCTGTGGCAAAGCCTCGGCGATCGCAACGGGCCGGCCATCGACGAAGCATCCGGCGCTGGCCTTCAGGACGGCGTGCGCAGCCTGCTGCTCACCCGCCGGCCCAACCTCGCGATGTGGGAGCGTTCCAAGCTGCCGGAAGGCCACGACGAACGGGAGATTCGCGCCAGACTCAGCAGGCGCTACGACCTCTGCGACTGGACAGTGGTTTCGACCGCGACCCTGCTGACCGCCACGGATCGCCCAGATACGGCTCGCTGGACGTAGACGTTCCAGCCGCCTATGTGACGGCCGCCATGCCCACCCTGCGCTCCCTGAAGGACCTCGAACGCGAGGGATTGGTTGCGTCCGATCCGCGCCTGAGTCAGGTCGCCGACGGCATGGCAATCGGCCTGACCGAAGAGATGTTGGCGCAAATCGACCGCCGCAATCCAACCAGCGATCCGATCGCCCGACAATTCGTTCCAGACGTTCGAGAATTGAATGTCGCTCCCGGCGAGCTCGCCGATCCGATCGGCGATGAGGCCCGCTCGCCGATCAAGGGCATCGTGCACCGCTACCCCGATCGCGTGCTGCTGAAGCCCCTCCATGCTTGCCCTGTATATTGCCGCTTCTGCTTCCGCCGCGAGAAGGTCGGTCCCGGAGCGGAAGCGCTGAATGATGCCGAACTCGAGGCTGCCCTGGGCTACATTCGTGCACGGCCGGAAATATGGGAAGTGGTCCTGACCGGCGGCGACCCGCTGATGATGGCGCCGCGCCGGCTTGCGGCGCTGATCGAGGGCCTGGACGCCATCACGCATGTCGCTGTTGTCCGAGTGCACAGCCGCGTGCCGGTCGTCGAACCCTCGCGGATCACTGACGAACTCGTACAAGCCCTTCGGCGGCGGCGCGCCGCGGTTTGGCTCGCCGTACATTGCAATCATTCGCGCGAACTCACCGTCGCGTCGCGTGCCGCACTGACTCGGCTCACCGAGGCAGGCCTGCCGCTGATCGGCCAGACCGTGCTTTTGTCGGGCATCAACGACGATGTCGACACGCTCGACCGCTTGCTGCGCGACCTCGTGGGCTGTCGTGTGAAGCCCTACTACCTGCACCATCCCGACCTGGTGCGCGGCACGGGCCACTTCCGGGTTTCGATCGAGCGCGGTCAGGAACTGATGAGAGCTCTGCGTGGCCGGCTGTCAGGTCTGGCGCAGCCGATTTATGTGCTCGATGTGCCGGGCGGTCACGGCAAGGTGCCGATCGGTCCTGCCTATCTCGGTGACGACCCGGACGCGCTTTCGGTCGAGGACGCGTTTGGCGGGCGACACCCCTATCCGGGCTAGGGCTTGCCGGCGCCGCCCTTGCTGGTGTCGACAAGAGCTTCGACGCCAATCGGTCCGTGTGCTTCGACCAGCAGCTCCACCTCGATCCGGCCGGCCTTCTCGAAATCGAGACTGACCGGCACCTTCGATCCGATCGGCCATGGCGCGGGCAGGTCCAACATCAGGAGATGGTAGCCGCGCGGCTTCAGGACCAGTGTCGTGAGCTTGGGCACACGCAATCCGGCCTCCACGGCCTGCATCCGGATGCCCGGTCCGACGACCTTGATGGCCTGCATCTCGATCTTGCCCGCTTTCGGACTGCTGGCGCTAAGCAGACGGTCGTGCTCGACGTCCGGATTGGCGACGGTGAAAAACCCGGCGCCCATCAGGGCGTCGGCCGATTCGGTGCGCGCCCAGGGGCGGCTGATCTGCAGGGTCATGACGGCCCTCCTATTAGATTTTTTCTGTCCTGTCGGCACGCTCAAATGCAAGGGTAACGACTGGGGTCAGCGTCGCACGGCGGCCACGGCCGGCCGCGAGGAGCGCACCTGCGGCGCGCTCAGCTCCTCGACCAGCCAGTCCTCGAAAGCACGAGTCTTGGGACGATTGACCGATGCCGGCGGACAGACGAACCACCACGCCTTGCCCGAGTCGACGATCTGGGGGAACGGCTGGAACAGGCGCCCCTCGGCCAGCTCCTCACGGAACAGCTGCGGCGGGCCGACGGCGACGCCGGCTCCTTCCATCGCCGCCTCGACTGCGATCATGGTCGAGTCGAAGGTCAGCACCCGTTTGGGCTTGAAATCGCCCATGCCGACCGCGCGCAGCCAGATTGCCCATTCGGGATCGTAGGTCATGTCGATGAACGGCACGCGCTTGAGATCGTCGAGGGTCTTGAGCTTGTCCTTGTAGCGCTTGCCGCAAAGCGGCGTCAGAACGTCGGAAAACAGCCTGGTTGCGTGCAAATCGGGCTCGGGCTGGACCGCGAAGCGGATGGCGCAATCGAAGTCCTCGCGCGCAAAGTCGATGCGCCGCTGACTGGTCGTCATGCGCACCTCGATCTCGGGATGCTTGGCCTGGAAGCGATGTAGACGCGGCGCCAGCCAGCCCAGCGCGAAGGTCGTGACCAGACTGACATTCAAGGTGCCCGAGTTGGCCTTGCGGCCGACCCGCTCGAGCGCGTTGGTCATGCGGTCGAAAGCGTCGCGCAGATCAGGCAGCAGCGCCTGGCCCTCGCCGGTGATTTCCAGACCGCGCGGACGGCGAACGAACAGCGCCACGCCCAGTCGCTCCTCGAGCGCCTTGACCTGGTGGCTGACCGCAGCTTGGGTCACGTGCAGTTCTTCGGCGGCATGCGTGAAGCTTGCGTGGCGGGCCGCAGCTTCGAATGCACGTAGGGCATTGAGCGGCAATTGGGATCGGCTCATGACGGCAACCAGATCATAGTTTTATTGGGCCTCCTCCCGAGGTTTCATCCTTTGCGGTTAATTTGATCATACTCCAAATAGGGCAAAGAAACGAGGCGATCGAGGCAATCCGGCCCGCCGCGCCTCAAACGGAGCTAAGTCATGTCGACCCTGTCCAGCGTGCGGGAAATCGCCCGCACCGATGTCCCCTCCCTCACGCTCGGCCGCGCTTTCGCGCTGCTCGCCGGCACTGTTGCGAACGGCATCGAGGCCGTCATGACCCGCGCCGAGTTGAACCGTTCGCGACGGCAATTGGCCGAACTCGATGACCGCCTGCTGCGCGACATCGGAATCGACCGGGCCAAAGCCCGTCACGAAGCCGAAAAGGGCTTCTGGATCTAAGGCTTTCCGGGTCGGGGAATTGCCGGCGGGCGCCGGATAGAGCAGGTTGGGGTAGGTGCCTAGATTGGCGCTATGACCCAACTCGCAACTCTCCCACTCCCCGTCGTGGCGCTCGCCTCCCCGACATTCCCCGATCCGGATACCTGCTGGCAGGCCGTTCAAAGGCGTGATCGCGCCTTCAACGGTCGCTTCTGGTTCTCGGTCAAATCCACCGGCGTCTACTGCCTGCCGTCCTGCGCGGCACGTCCGCCGCTGCGCAGGAACGTCGCCTTCCACGCCTCGCCGGCTGCCGCCGAGGCGGCGGGTTTCCGCGCCTGCAAACGCTGCAAGCCGCGCGACTGGCACGCCGAAGCGGGACTCAGCAAGCCGGTGGCCCGAGCCTGCGCGCTGTTCGATGCCGGGGATCGCGACACATTCCCTTCGCTGGCCGAAGTGGCACGCAAGGTGGGCGTCAGCGCCAACACGCTCAGCAAGCGGTTCATGGCAGAGCTCGGCGTCAATCCGCGCGACTGGCTGGTGGCACGCAAGCGCCAGCGCTTCCGCAAGGCACTCCGCAAGGGCGACAAGGTGGCCGACGCGCTGTATGGCGCGGGGTACGGCTCGCCGAGTCGTGTCTATGAGTCGAGCGACAAGGCACTCGGAATGACGCCTGCCACCTATGCCAAGGGTGGCGCCGGCGCGCATATCGACTACACCACAGTTGAATCCGACTACGGCCGCGTCCTGGTCGCGGCGACGCACAAGGGCATCGCGGCGGTGTTCCTGGGCGACAGCGATCGCAAGCTCGAACACGATCTTCGCCAGGACTTTCCGGCTGCCGACATCACGCGCAACGATGCCGCCCTGTCGGCGCGCGTCAAAGCCGTGCTGGCGCGCCTTTATGGCCGCAAGCCCTCGGCGCTCGACGCGCCGGACGTACCGCTCGACATCATCGGCACGGCCTTCCAGTGGAAGGTCTGGAAAGCACTGACTGAAATCCCGCCCGGCCAGACCCGTAGCTATGGCGAAATCGCCGAGCGCATCGGCGCACCCAAATCGGCGCGGGCAGTGGGACGTGCCTGCGCCACCAACCGGGCGGCCGGTGTCATTCCGTGCCATCGCGCGGTCGGCGCCAGCGGTGGCCTCACCGGCTATCGCTGGGGCGTGGAACGCAAACAGAGGCTGCTCGCCGAAGAACGGCAGCGCAGCAACTAGTTGCCGTTTTCGGGCCGGATGACGACAAGTCGTCCATCGGTTCGGTCAACGTCCGAGCGAATCCTGTATCAGGTGATCTTGGTCATTATCGACCGAGAGAGTGGCCGGTCACCAGCGCACCCCCCCGGGGGGGGCCGGATTCGGGATTGCCGCAGAACTACGGGCCAGGCCTCATGCACGGGCCGTGCGCCGACGCAGCAGGACATAGAAGGCGCCACCGCCGCCGTGCCTCGGGTGAGCGGCACGAACACCGGCGATACGGACGCGGTTCTCGGATCGTTCGAGCCATCCGGGAAACTCCGCCCGGATACGGCCGCCAAAGACCCTGCCGCTTTCCATTCGCAGGCCCTTGCCGGTGACGATGAGCACGACTCGCAGGCCGCGTCCCGACGCCTCGGTGAGGAAGACCGCCACTGCCCGTTCGGCGGCAGCCAGGGTCATGCCATGGAGATCAAGTGTCGCTTCGGGGCGGCGTCGTCCCCGTGCCAAGGCGCGATCGACGTCGCGATCAAACCGATCCAAAGGCTGCGCCATCGACTTGAGCGCACGGACCGGCGCCATGCCCTCTTTGGAGCGGGGTGCGATGTTCTTGGTCGCCGAACCGGAATTGGCGCCGGAGGCGGCGGCCCGTGGGCGCGGGGCACCCTTCAGCGGCGCAACGTCAGCCATGGCAGCAGTGAACAGGTCGACGTCCTTGACCATGGCATTTGGTCTAGCCTTGCTCCGGAGCCGGGTCTACACAGCGGACCATGGCGACGGTGCCCCCCCAACCCGATCCCGATTTGCAGCGCGGGCTGCAGTTTCTGAATGCCGGATGGTTTGACCGGGCCGAACCGTTGTTCCGGGCAGCGCACGGCCGTTACGGTGACCGGCCTGATATCCTGCATTTCCTGGCAGTGTGCGTTTCCCGGCGTGGCGAACTCGCCGAGGCCTCCACGCTCTGGCGCAAGGCATTGGCAAAAGACCCCAACGAGCCGATGCTGGCATTCAATCTCGGGCTTGCCGCCCGCGGATTGGGCCAGCTCGACGAGGCGGCCAAGCGCTTCCGTGACACGATCCGTCGACAGCCCGGTCATATAGAAGCGAGGTTGGCGCTTGCCTCCATTCATATCGACCAAGGCAAGTTCGCCGCCGCCGAGCGCGAACTCGCCGAGACGGTGACGGTCATCGAGCAGGCGCTCGAGAACGAAGGCGAGCGGTGGAAGCCAATCCAGGCCCGTGCCCGCAACATGCTGGGCCATGTGCTCTATCGAATGGGCAACTTCGCGACAGCAGTCGAGGTGCTCGACATGGCGGCACTCGACGCGGGCGAGGATGCGCCGCGGCGTGCTCATATCCTGGCCGACCGGGCGCTCGCGCTGGGCGGCCTTGATCATCACGATGAAGCGATCGAAGAGGCGCGCAAGGCGCTGGAGCTCGCGCCCCAGAGCGCCATCGTAAACCACGTCATGGGGTTCGTGCTCAACCTCGCCGGGCGGCCTTCGGAAGCGGTCGAGCCGATCGAGAAGGCGCTGGAGCTGGACCCGAGTCTCACCCAGGCGCTGCGCACTCTGGCCATCGTTAAGGCCGTCGCGGGCAAGAACGACGAGGCGATCGAGATTCTGAAGCGCGCGCTCCAGCGAAATCCGATGGACAGCGGCGCCATCCTGCAATTGTCAGTCCTGTACATCGACAAAGGCGAGCATGCACAGGCAGTAGACCTGCTGGCGCCATACCTGCAGGCCGCACCGCAGGATGTGCGCGCCCTGAACAACCAAGGGCTGGCCCTGCGGGGATTGAAGCGGTTTGACGAGGCCCACAAAGTGCTTAAGCGCGCCTCTCGCCTGAAGGATGGCGACCCGCTGGTCCTGACCAATCTCGGCCAGGTGCTGGTCGATCTTGGCCGGCCGATCGAAGCCCGCCCGCTGCACGAGGAGGCTGTCTCTTATACACATCTCCGAGCCCACGAGACGTAG
>CAWUOG010000134.1:0-7292 GCA_963923875.1 uncultured Alphaproteobacteria bacterium | reverse complement strand
GCCTCGCGCAGCGGGGTCTTGGAGTGCTTGCCCTCCGCCTTGATGCGAGCGAAGGCGGGCGACTCCTCGAGCTGCAAGCGGATCCAGATCGACACGCCGAGCAGGATGATCGACAGCAGGAACGGAACGCGCCAGCCCCAGGCCGCGAACTGCTCCGGCGTCATCCAGGCGCGCAGCACGAGGATCACGATCAGCGACAGGAACAGGCCGACGGTCGCCGTGGTCTGGATCCACGAGGTGTAGAAGCCGCGGCGGCCGTGCGGAGCATGCTCGGCGACGTAGGTCGCGGCACCGCCATACTCGCCGCCCAGCGCCAGGCCCTGGACCAGCCGGCAGGCGATGAACAGGATGGGCGCCGCGATACCGATCGATGCATAACCCGGCAGCAGGCCGACCACGAAGGTCGCGATACCCATCAGGGTCATGGTCACGAGGAAGGTGTACTTGCGGCCGATCAGGTCGCCCAGGCTGCCGAACACCAGCGCGCCGAACGGACGGACCGCGAAGCCGGCGGCAAAGCCCAGCAGGGTGAAGATGAAGGCCGCCGTCGGATTCACACCCGAGAAGAAGGTGGCGGCGATGTTCGCGGCGAGCGAGCCCGCCAGATAGAAGTCGTACCACTCGAAAACGGTGCCGACGGACGAGGCGATGATGACCTTGCGCTCCTCGCGCGTCATCGGGCGGGGCTCGGTGCCCGCTCCGGCTGCCATAGCCATGTCTTGGTTCTCCTTGTTTCTCCCACAGGGCGCATTCAAAGGAGCGCCTCATGCACATTCTTGCGTGCTTTATGCATTTCGCATCCCATACTTTAGTCTAAGGTTGGCAGGTCCGGTGGGCTGTTCACAGCCGCCGCAACCCAGGAGAAATGCCTCAGGACATGGCCGAAGCGCCGTCCGTTCCGCGCTCGTTTCTGATCGCCGACGACCATCCGATGGTTCGCGACGCGCTGGGCGCCGCCCTGTCCCAGGCCTTTGCCGGCGCGGCCCTGGCGACTGCCGGCAGCCTTGGCGAGGTGCAGGCGGCGCTGGACCGGCAGCCTGAAATAGACGCCCTGCTGCTCGATCTCGACATGCCTGGCATGGACGGGCTGACCGGACTCGCCCTGCTGCGGTCGGAGCACCCGACGGTGCCGATCATCGTGGTGTCGGCGGCACGCGATGCCGCCGTGGCGCGCAGGACCTTCGACCTCGGCGCCTCGGCCTATGTCGACAAGAAGGCCTCGCTGGAGGAGATCGCGGGAACGGTGCGCGCCGTGCTCGACGGCGAACTCATCGCGCCGCCCGACGCCGTCGCCGATTCGTTCGCCCAGCGCGCCGCACAACTGACGCCGCAGCAATGGCGCGTGCTCGCCCTGATGGTGCAGGGCGACCAGAACAAGCAGATCGCCTACAAGCTCGGCGTCGGCGAACCGACGGTGAAGGCGCACGTCACCGTGATCCTGCGCAAGCTCGGCGTGCGCTCACGCACCCAGGCCGTCATCGAGGCGCGCGGTCTCGCCCTGCCCCCCGCCTAGGCCGTCCGGCCAGCGACGGACTAGGCCGTCAGGCCGACGGCGCGTTCGCGCAGGCGCAGGAGCGCCCGGAGCGCGGCCGGTTTGATCGGCTTGTGCAACAGATCGACCTGTCGCGCGCGGGCGCGCAGGCGCAGGGTCGGGTCGCGGTCGGCGGTAATCAGGGCGGCGGGAACGGCGCGGTCCCAGCGCCGCCGCAGTTCGGCGACCACATCCAACCCGTCCGCGTCGTCGAGATGCAGATCGGCCAGCACCAGATCGGGCAACCGGCCGGCGTCGCGGATGCGGTCCAGCGCCTCCGCCTGCGACGCCGCGACCGCGACCGCGCAGCCCCAGCCCTGCAGCAGGGTCGCCATCGCCTCACGCACCCGCGCCTCGTTGTCGATGCAGAGCACGAAGCTCCCGGCTTCCAGCGCCGGCGCGGGCTGAACGGGCGTGGCGGGAATCGGCGCGGCCACAACCGCGGGCACGAGCGGCACGACCACGGAAAAATTCGAGCCGCGCCCAGGCGCCGAAGCGAGCCGCACCGGCAAGTCGAGCATGCGCGCGATGCGCTCGACGATCGCCAGCCCCAGGCCCAGCCCCCGCTCCTCGCGCGGCCGCTCGTCCTCGGGCTGCAGCCGCACGAACTCCTCGAAGATCAGCGCCTGCTTGTCAGGCGCGATGCCCGGACCGTTGTCCCTGACCTCGATTCGAAGCTTGCCGCCTTCCCGCCGGCAGCCCAGCAGCACCCTCTGCGCCCTGCCTTCGCTGCGACCGTAGCGCAACGCGTTGCTCAACAGGTTCTGCAGGATGCGCCGCAGGAAGGCCGGATCGGTCTCGACGAAGGCACGAGTCGGCGCCACGACCAGTTCGACACCGCGTCGCTGCGCCACCGCGGCAAAAGCCGTCGCCAGCGAATCGAACAGAGGCTGCAAGGCAAAGGCACGCCTCTCGGGCTTGAAGGCACCGGCGTCGAGCTTCGAGATGTCGAGCAGCGCGTCGAGCAGGGATTCGACGGCGCCCAGGCTCGCATCGATCTTGCCGCCGAGGTCGTTGCCCGGGTCACGGTCGATCATCGCCGCAGTGAACAGACGCGCAGCGTGCAGCGGTTGCAGCAGATCGTGGCTGGCTGCCGCGATGAAGCGCGTCTTGCCGAGATTGGCGGCCTCGGCCTCGGCGCGACTCGCCTCCAGCTCGGCCGTACGCTCCACCACGCGCTGCTCCAGGGTCTCCTTCGACTGGCGCAGCTGCGTATCGCTTTCGCGCAGGGCCCGGGCACTGTCGAGCAGCGCCTCGGCGGTGCGCACGCGGGCGGTGACGTCGTTGCAGGTCGCGACGAAGCCGCCGTCGGGCAGCGGGTCGAGACGCAGTTCGACCACGCGGCCGTCTTCGGTGGAAACCTCGTGGGTCAGCGCCGCCTCGGGCCGGCGCAGCAGGGGGTGCTCGAGCGGCAGCAGCGTGGCGAAGCGATCGTTGGAGATCTCCAGCCGGCCTTCCTTGTCGAAGGCGGCGATGCCCATGCCGACATGGTCGAGCGTGTTGCGCAGGATTTCGTAGTTGTAGCGGATCGCCTCGGAGGCCTCGTCGATCAGCACCCGCGCGCTGCGCGGCAGCAGGCGGCCCCGGCGGCCGTAGGCGCCGACGATCACGCGCGCCGACGCCGCCCCCAGCGTGCCCGACAGCACGCGTTCGGTGCGCGCCAGCGCCGCCTCGAGCGACAGCGGCCCCTCGCCCATCTCGCGCTCGGCGCGCTCGGGGCCGACGAAACGCGCCAGCAGCTCGCGCAACTCGTAGATGCGGGCGGCGTCGGCCGGCGCCGGCTTGTGCAGCGGCGTCTCGCCGTCCAGCGGGCTCTCGGATCCGAGCACGAAAGCATCGGCCTGCTCGGCGTCGGCGCCGCGGGCGCGCACCAGCAGGGAGACACCGACCAGCAGCAGCGTGTTGACCACGATGCCCGCCAGGAAGCCCTGCAGGACCGCATCGAGCTGGTCGAAGGGCGGTGGCAGCCAGGCCTGCAACGGCGCCGCCGCGCGCTGCTCGAGGGTCGGCAGCAGCAGAGCGTATAGCCAGACCACGAAGCCGCCGGCGAGGCCCGCCACGACGCCGTAGCGATGGGCGCGCCGCCAATAGAGGCCGAGGACCAGGCCGGGCGCGAAATTGGCGACGGCGCAGAAGCTGATCAGGCCGATCGAGGCGAGCGGCAGGTAGCCGGAAATGCTGCGCTGGTAGGCATAGGCCGCCATCAGGATCAGCACCACGGCGGCCCGGCGCACGAACACGACCAGCGGACCCATCGGCCGCTCGCCGCCGCCCCACTCTCCCCGCGCGCCGCCGCCCTGGCGGCGCAGCAGATAGGGCATGACCAGCTCGTTGCCGATCATGCCCGACAATGCCATGCAGGCCACGATCACCATCGAGGTCGCGGCCGACAGGCCGCCGATGAAGACGAAGGCCGAGAGCCAGCTTTGGCCGGCGCCGAGCGGCAACTTCAGCACGAACAGGTCGGGGTTGGCGCCGCCGCCCAGTACCAGCATGCCGGCCGCGGCGATCGGGATCACGAAGAGGTTGATCAGCGCCAGATAGGTCGGGAACAGCCAGCGTGCGGTGCGCAGCGACGCCGGATGGTCGTGTTCGACCACGGCGGCATGGAACTGGCGCGGCAGGCAGAGGAAGGCCATGGCCGACAGCAGCGACATCACCACCCAGGTGAGCGGCGAGCCTTCGTGCAGCACCTTCTCGGCGACCTCGGGCACGTCGACCATGCGGCTCCACAGATCGGACGGGCCGTCGAAAATCACCCAGAGCACGAACGGTCCGACGGCCAGCAGGGCGGCGAGCTTGACCACCGACTCGAAGGCCATGGCGAGCATCATGCCGCGATGCTGTTCCGACGCCGACACGTTGCGCACGCCGAACAGGATGGTGAACACCGCCATCAGCGCGGCGACGATCAGCGGCGTATCGGTATGGACGCCGCCGCCGCTCCATGGCGTCGGCTGGGCGATGATCGGGAACGACGACGACACCGCCTGCAGCTGCAGCGCGATGTAGGGCAACACGCCAATGGTGGCGAACAGGGTGGCGGCGACGCCGACCGCTCGGCTCTTGCCGTAGCGCGAGGCGAGAAAGTCGGCGATCGAGGTGACGTTGTGGCGCTTGGCCAGCCGCACCAGCTTGCGCAGCAGCGGATAGCCCGCCGTCACGACCAGGGCGGGCCCGGTATAGATCAGGATGAATTCCAGGCCGGCCGTCGAGGCGCGGCCGACCGCGCCGTAGAACGTCCACGAGGTGCAGTAGATGCCGAGCGACAGGCCATAGACCACCGGCGCCAGCCGGCTCGCCGACCAGGCGCCGGCATGGCGGTCGCCGAACCAGGCCACGGCGAACAGCAGGCCGAGATAGGCCAGCGACAGCGCCAGGACGACGGGTTCGGCGATCATGCTTTTAGGGCGTTTCCGTATGCATTGAACCCCGGCGAGGGGGTCGCTACAACCCCGGCCAACCCAAGGAATCGCGCCCCAAGTTATCGCCCGAGGAAATCGAAATGGCTTCGTATCAATACATTTACGTGATGAAGGGTCTGAACAAGACCTTTCCGGGCGGCAAGCAGGTCCTCAAGGACATCTGGCTGAGCTTTCTGCCGGGCGCCAAGATCGGCGTGCTGGGCCTCAACGGCGCCGGCAAGTCGACCCTGCTCAAGATCATGGCGGGCGAGGACGACAACTTCACCGGCGAGGCCTGGGCGGCCGAGGGCGTCAATGTCGGCTTCCTCAAGCAGGAGCCCGAACTCGATCCCAAGAAGGACGTGCTGGGCAACGTCATGGACGGCGCCGGCGAGATGGCCCGGATGCTGGCGCGCTTCGAGGAGGTGTCGAACGCCTTCTCCGATCCCGACGCCGACATGGACAAGCTGATCGCCGAGCAGGCCGAACTGCAGGAGAAGATCGACGCCGGCAACGGCTGGGACCTCGGCCGCCAGGTCGAGATCGCGCTGGACGCGCTGCGCTGCCCGCCGTCAGACTCGCCCGTCGACAAGCTGTCGGGCGGCGAGAAGCGCCGCGTCGCGCTGTGCCGCCTGCTGCTCTCCAAGCCCGACATGCTGCTGCTGGACGAGCCGACGAACCACCTCGATGCCGAATCGGTCGCCTGGCTGGAACGCCATCTCGCCGAGTTCCCCGGCACTGTGGTGGCCGTCACCCACGACCGCTACTTCCTCGACAACGTCGCGGGCTGGATCCTCGAACTCGACCGCGGCGCCGGCATCCCGTGGGAAGGCAACTATTCCTCGTGGCTGAAGCAGAAGGACAAGCGCCTCGAGCTGGAAGAAAAGACCGCCGACGCCCGACGCCGCACCATGCAGCGCGAGCTCGAGTGGATGGGCACCAGCCCGTCGGCGCGGCGCTCCAAGAGCAAGGCGCGTATCGCGGCCTACAACCAGATGGTCGAGGAGGAGCAGAAGGCGACGCTCGACACGCAGCAGATCGTGATCCCCGCCGGCCCGCGGCTCGGCGACCACGTGATCGAAGCCGACAAGATCTCCAAGGGTTTCGGCGACCGGCTGCTGATCGACAATCTCTCCTTCAAGCTGCCGCCGGGCGGCATCGTCGGCGTGATCGGGCCCAACGGCGCCGGCAAGACGACGCTGTTCAAGATGATCACCGGCCAGGACAAGCCCGACAGCGGCACGTTCAGCGTCGGCCCGACCGTCAAGCTCGGCTATGTCGACCAGAGCCGCGAGACGCTCGATCCCAACAAGACGGTGTGGGAGGAGCTCTCGGGCGGCCTCGACATCATCAAGCTCGGAGCCAGGGAAGTCTCCAGCCGCGCCTATTGCGGTTCGTTCAACTTCAAGGGCGCCGACCAGCAGAAGAAGGTTGGCCAGCTCTCGGGCGGCGAACGCAATCGCGTGAATCTCGCCAAGATGCTGAAGAGCGGCGCCAACGTGCTGCTGCTCGACGAACCGACCAACGACCTCGACGTCGATACCTTGCGCGCGCTCGAGGAGGCATTGGTCGACTTCGCGGGCTGCGCCGTGATCATCTCCCACGATCGCTGGTTCCTCGACCGCATCGCCACCCACATGCTGGCCTTCGAGGGCGACAGCCACGTCGAGTGGTTCGAGGGCAACTACCAGGACTACGAGGCCGACAGGCACCGCCGCATGGGCACCGATGCCGACCAGCCGCACCGCATCAAGTACAAGCCGCTGGTCAGAAAATAGGCCCGACAACCGTCAACGTCGACCTCCCGAAACCTTCTCGACCGCCCGGTCCGTATTCGGGGTAACCTCCGGCTACGGAACCAACGCGCAACGGGAGGACTCCAGGTGGCACTCTACGAACTCCGCACCTACACGCTCTATGTCGGCAAGATGGGCGAGGCGGTGAAGCTCTATTCGCAATTCGGCTATCCCGCGATCGAGAAAGGCGGCTTCCACAAGAAGCTGGTCGGCTACTTCCAGAGCGACACCGGCATGATCAACCAGCTGGTCCATCTCTGGAAGTTCGACGACGACAACGACCGCCGCGCCCACTGGAAAGGCCTGTTCGCCAGTTCCGACTTCATCGACGGCTTCGCCGCCAAGTTCCGGCCGCTGGTGATGAGCCAGGAAGTGAAGCTCCTGCACGCCGCGCCCTGGGGTCCGCACCCCTAGCGAGGAAGGGTCAGGCGGCGGCGCGCGAGCCCGGAGACGCCTCCGCTCCGGTGAAGATCGCCTCGATCCGCGCGAAGCGGCGGGTTTCCTCATCGGTCAGATGGCCGCGGGCCGTCAGCACGCGATGCAGCACCTCGAGGGCGGCGC
>CAWUOG010000133.1:0-7364 GCA_963923875.1 uncultured Alphaproteobacteria bacterium | reverse complement strand
GCAATCGCGAGGACCTCACCCTCGACGCCGGTGAAGTGATCGAGGCCGCCGAGGGAGTCGTGAAGCCGGTCGACCCCTCCGCGTGACGCCTCTGGTGCATCGCCTCATCCTGAGCAGAGGCCACAAGTTCGCCTCACGCGGGATGAGCAAGGTGCAGCCCCTGAATCCGCCATTCTAGGTTGTCGCTGTGCACCCTCAAGGTCAGGTCAGCACCTGATGACCTCACTAAAGATGCACCTGCGGGCGCTTCTTCCGGAATAGGCCGCGCCTCATGTCAGGGCGCCGCCGAGTTAGGCAGGGTGCCGCCGCAGGATGCAGTCTCAGCATTCAACCGCAGCAAAGATGAACGAGGCGAAGGCGGCACTCAACAGGCGTCGAAGCATGGACAGGGACTAAATCCGCTCCCAAACTGCCGCGCAGCCGCCAATGTCACACCGAAATGAAGCGTTGCAAGAAATCAAGGGTTGAGGGAATGAGCAGCAAGGCATCGCACGACATCGGTTGGATCGGCCTCGGACGCATGGGCGAGGCCATGGCCGCACGCCTGGTCAACGCAGGTCACAGACTATCAGTGTGGAATCGCACCGCTTCCAAGGCCGATCCGCTGGCCCAGATCGGCGCCGAAGTGGTGACCGACAAGCCGGCCATGGCGCATTGCGCCACCGTGTTCACGATGGTTTCGACCACCGACGACCTGAAGGACATCCTGTTCGGCAAGCAGGGCGTGCTGTCCGGCAAGGCCCGACCCAGGCGCGTGGTCGACATGTCGTCGATTTCCGACACCGGCTCCGCCGAGATCCGCAAAGCCCTGACCGAGGCCGGAATTGCCTACCTGAGTGCGCCGGTTTCCGGCAACGCCCGGGTCGCCAAGGCCGGCAAGTTGCTGGTGGTGGCGTCCGGTCCGCGCGCCGAGTACGACGCCGTCGAGCCCCTGCTCAAGGCGCTGGGCCGCGCCGCCATGTATGTCGGCGAAGGCGAACTCTCGCGAATCTGGAAGATCGCCCACAACACGATGTTTGGCGTGATCATCCATTCCCTGTGCGAGATCACGCTGCTGGCCGAAAAGGCCGGCATCCCGCGGCACGTCTTCCTGACCTCGATCAACGACAGCGTGCTGGGCTCGATGTACACGCGCTACAAGACGCCGGCACTGGTCAATCTCGACTTCACCACGACCTTCACGCCGAAGCTGCTGCTGAAGGACCTCGAGTTGGGCATGGGCGCCGCCAAGGCGCAGGGCGTGACGATGCCAACCGCCTCGGTGACCCGCGAGAGCCTGCAATCGCTCGCCAACCAGTATCCCGGCGACATCGACTTCTCGGTGCTGCTGGTGGAACTGGCGCGCGCCGCCGGCATGAAGCTGGAGCCCGAGAACGTGAAGGTCGGCGACGGGCTGGCCTGAGGGTGGCCTGAGATGGCTCACACGCTCTTCAAGTCCGGCATCGTCGTCACCCAGGACCGCGGGCTCGGCGTGCTGCCATGCGGCGACGTTCTGGTCGACGGCGATCGTATCGCAGCGATCGGCGAGCATCTGTCGGCGCCTGCCGCGGAGATCGTCGATTGCAGTGGCCACTTCGTCATGCCGGGCCTGATCAACGCCCACATGCACACCTGGCAGACCGCGCTGCGCTCGGTCGCGGCGAACTGGACCCTGCTGGAATATTTTCGCCACGTGCACGCCGGGCTGGCGACCGTATTCACGCCCGAAGACATCCACATCGCCACCCTGGCCGGGGCGCTGAACCAGCTCGACCATGGCGTCACGACCCTCGTCGACTGGGCGCACAACAACCCGACGCCCGCCCATACCGATGCCGGCGTGACGGCGCTCAAGGAAAGCGGCATCCGCGCCGCGTTCTTCCATGGCTCGCCCAAGCCCGACCCGAAGCCGGGCGAACCGCACTTCTCCGAAGTGCCGCATCCGCGTCGCGAGATCGAGCGCCTGCTGAAAGGTGCACTCAACGACCGTACTGCGCTGGTCACGCTCGGCATGGCGATCCTCGGACCGCATTATTCGACCCTGGAGGTCAGCGCTCATGACTTCGCTCTCGCCCGCGAGTTCGGCCTCGTGGCGTCGATGCACCAGGGCGGCGGCGAGGCGAAGACTCCCGGAGGCTGGGAAACCCTGATGCAACGCGGGCTGGTCGGCCCGCACATCAACGTCGTGCACGGCAACAACCTGACCGACGCGCAGCTGAAGTCCTTCGTCGATCTCGGGGTCACCTTCTCGGTAACGCCCGAGAACGAGATGGCGCAAGGCCACGGCCATCCCATCACGGGACGATTGCGCGCGCTCGGCACGGCGCCGTCGCTCGGCGTCGACCTGGAATCGGCGATCAGCGGCGACATGTTCTCGGTCGCTCGCGTCGCGCTCGCCTCACAACGCGCCCTCGACAATGCCGCCGAACGCGGCAAGAGCGGCGGCATTCCTGCGACCTCGACGGTCCCGGCCGCCGAGGCGCTGGACTGGATAACGATGCGAGGCGCCGCGATGCTCGGAATGACCGGGCGCACCGGCAGCCTGACGCCCGGCAAGCAGGCCGATCTCGCGGTGATGTCGCTCGGCCCGCTGGCGATGTGGCCGGTCCACGATCCCGTCGCGTCGGTGGTGATGCAAGGCTCCGGCGCGCGGGTGCGCGATGTCATGGTGGCAGGCGCCTTCCGGAAGAAGGACGGGCGGCTGCAGCGCAAGGATCTGCCCGCAATCCGTGCTGCCCTCGCCCGCTCGGGCGAACGTATACTGGCGCGCCTGAACGTGCCCAGCATCAGCCGCCTCGTGGCGGCTCAATAACGACTGACAACGACCAGAGAGGGAGGATCCAATGCTTCGCAGGGGAATCGTCGTCGCCGCAATGGCGACGCTCGCGGCCGGCGGTGCCGCCGCCCAGACCTGGCCGGAAAAGCCGGTGCACATCATCGTGGCCTTCACGCCCGGCAGCGCCACCGACGTGATCGCGCGCGCCGTGTCGAACGAACTCTCGGCGCGGCTCGGCCAGCCGGTGATCATCGAAAACAAGCCCGGCGCCGGCGGCACCATTGCGGCCGGCCAAGTCGCGAAGTCGGCGCCAGATGGCTATACCCTGCTGGTCAATTCCTCGGGCCATACCGTCAGTCCCTGGATCTACAGCAAGCTCAGCTACGACACGGCCAAGGACCTGTCGGGGGTCACCCTGCTCGCCCGCCAGCCCAACATCCTTGTGGTATCGCCCGACAAGGGGTGGAAGACCGTCGGCGATCTGGTCAAGCAGGCCAAGGCGCAACCGGGCAAGCTGTCGTTCGCTTCGGCGGGCGTCGGCAGCGCCACCCACATCAATGGCGAGAAGTTCAAGGTCGCGTCCGGCATCGACGTGCTGCACGTGCCCTACAAGGGCACGCCGGAAGCGCTGAACGACGTGATGGGCGGCCGGGTCGAGTATTTCTTCTCGCCGGTGGTCTCCGCGCTCTCGCTGGTCCGCGACAAGCGCGTGCAGGCGCTGGCGAACGGCAGCCCGAACCGCTCTTCGGTCCTGCCCGACGTCCTGACCACCGAAGAAGCCGGGTACAAGGGCAGCGGCTACGATTATTGGGCTGGCCTGCTGGCACCCGCCGGCACGCCGCGGCCGTTCATCGAGCGGCTGAACAAGGAACTGCTCGTGGTGCTGGCCATGCCCGAGGTGAAGGAACGGCTGGCCAAGATCGGCGGC
Source organism: uncultured Alphaproteobacteria bacterium (assembly GCA_963923875.1). GTDB lineage: Bacteria > Pseudomonadota > Alphaproteobacteria > Reyranellales > Reyranellaceae > Reyranella. The sequence continues at coordinate 3,681 of CAWUOG010000133.1, read as the reverse complement.
GAACCGGCGCCGACCACGCCCACTGCGTTCGACGCGCTGGTCGTGAAGGAACTCGCCGAAAACGGCGAACTGGTGAAGGCCGCGGGCATCAAGGCCCAATGACCAACCAGCGACAGCCAACAGGTAAATGGTGATGAGCGATACGCTTCTGCAGACGACCGTTGTCGGTTCCTATCCGCAGCCCGATTGGCTGGTGGATCGCGCCCTGCTCGCCAAGGGCGTGCCGCGCACGCGCCTTCGCGAGCTCTGGCGGGTGCAGGATCCCTGGCTGCAGCAGGCGCAGGACGACGCCACCCTGCTCGCCATCCGCGACATGGAGCGCGCCGGCATCGACATCATCACCGACGGCGAGATGCGCCGCGAAAGCTATTCGAACCACTTCGCCACGGCGCTGGAAGGCGTCGACAACGAGACCCCGGCGACCATCGTCAACAACCGCGGCCAGAAGACGGCAGTGCCGCGGGTCGTCGGCAAGATCCGCCGCACCAAGCCGGTCGAACTGCGCGACATGCAGTTCCTCCGCGCCAACACCGACCGGCAGGCCAAGATCACCCTGCCCGGCCCCTTCACCATGGGCCAGCAGGTCAAGGACGAGTTCTACAAGGACGCCGAAGCGATGTGTATGGACTACGCCTCGGCGGTGAACGAGGAGGCACGCGAACTGGTCAAGGCCGGCGCCGACGTGATCCAGCTCGACGAGCCGTGGCTGCGCAACAACCCGGAAGAAGCCAAGCGCTACGCGGTCAAGGTGATCAACCGCGCGCTCGAGGGAATCGCCGTGCCGACCGTGGTGCATCTCTGCTTCGGGTACGCCGCCGTCGTAACCGGCCTGAAGCCGACAGGCTATTCCTTCCTGCCGCAGCTCTCCGACACGATCGCGCAGCAGATCTCGATCGAATCGGCACAGCCCAAGATCGACCTCGGGGTGCTGAAGGACCTCGCGCCCAAGAAGGTGATGCTGGGCGTGATCGACCTCAGCGATCCCGAAATCGAGACGCCGCAGAAGATCGCCGACCGCATCAGGGCCGGTCTGAAGTTCGTGGGTCCCGACAAGCTGCTGCCGGCACCGGATTGCGGTATGATGTACCTGCCGCGCGCCACGGCCTTCGGCAAATTGAAATCCATGGCCGAGGGCGCCGCGATCGTGCGGCGCGAGCTTTCGTGAGGCCCGCCCGGCGGGCCTAGGCCGCCAGCCTGCCCTTCAGCACCGTGCCGGCGTTGCTTCCGGTCGCCTCGCCGCCCTCAAACGCCACGGCGCCGTTGACGATGGTGGCGCGAATTCCGTCGGCCTTCTGCACGAGCCGGCGCGCGCCGCCCGGCAGGTCTCGTTCGACGGTCGGCAGCTGCGGACCGATGCGATCCTCCTCGAACAGCACCAGGTCGGCGGCATAGCCCTCGCGCACCAACCCGCGATCGTTCATCTCCCAGGCCACGGCATTGTCGCGCGTCAGCTTCTTGATTGCCTCCTCCAGGGTGAAGGCGCCGCGCTTGCGCACCCAGTAGCTCAGGAAATGCGTCTGCAGCGACGAGCCCATCTCCTGGCAGACATGGGCACCGGAGTCCGAGAAAGTCGCGAGCGTACGCTTGTGCTTGAGGATGCCCAGCACGTCGTCAGGTGTCTCGTTGACCAGCGGCTGGACGTAGACCTGGTTCTCGTCGGCAAGAGATAGATCGATCATCACCTCGACCGGATGCTGGCCGCGGGCACGTGAAAGCTGCTCCACCGTGGGGTCGTCCCAGTCGACGCCCTTGAGCGCGAACAGGTTGGAATAGTCCGGCTTGCGCGGGTCAGTCGTCGCCGCGCCCCCGCCCTGGAAGACGTTGTCGCGCGGCTTCATGCGACCCTCGGCCTCGACCAGCGCGCGGCGCACCTGCGGGTCCCCAAGCCGCTTCTTCTGTTCGTCGAGCGGCAGGGCGCGAATCGGCTTCCAGGCCGGCAGCACGTCGAACGGCAGGTAGGATTTCAGCGAAAAGATCGCGTTGATCGAGCGCGTCGTGCCCTGCCCGAACATGCGGCCGCCAGCAGCCACCGTGTCGTCGATGTATTTGGTCTGGTAGCTCCAGGGGTTGGGATCGTCGCCCTGCTTGGTGGCAAGCACGCCGAACATGATCGGCCGCCGGTACTGCAACGCGACCTGACGCAGCCGGTCGAGGAAGGCGCGATGGCGCGCGCCGCTTGCGATGTCCGGGCCGACCTGGAAGATGCCGGCATCGAGCGCGGCCATCCCGGCGATGATGCGGTCGATCTCTTCCCAGTCGGCGATGCGGCTTGCCACCGGGGTGTCGTCCGGCGTGACGTGCGTCGAGGCCCGCGAGCTCGAGAAGCCCATGGCGCCGGCTTTCAGCGCCTCCTGCACCAGCGCCGCCATGCGCGCCATGTCGTCCCCGGTCGCCTTCTCGGACAGCGCCCGCTTGCCCATGACGTACATGCGCAGCGCCGAGTGGCCGATATACATGCCGTAGTTGATCGCCTTGGGCAGGCGCTCGACCGTCCGGAGATATTCGGGGAAGGTTTCCCAGGTCCAGTCGATGCCGGCCGCCATCGCCTCGGTCGGGATGTCCTCGACGGCCGAAAGGCAACGCGCGTACCAGTCGCGGTCCGCCGGCTTGCAGGGTGCCAGCGCGAAGCCGCAATTGCTCATGACCACCGAGGTAACGCCGTGCCAGCACGAGCAGCTGCCCAGCGGATCCCAGGCGACCTGCGCGTCCATGTGGGTGTGGCCGTCGATGAAGCCCGGCGACACGACCAGCCCGCCGGCGTCGATCATGCGCGCTGCCGGTGTCGTCACCTTGCCCATCTCGACGATGCGTCCGTCCCTGATGCCGACATCGCCCGAGAAGCGCGCGGCTCCCGAACCGTCGACGATGGTGCCGCCGCGAACGACCAGATCGAGACTCATGGCGCTTCCTCTTGCGATTATCCTTCCGGCCTCAAAGCGATGCTAGAAGCTCGACAGCTGGAAACAATTGGAATCGTCGGCCGGTGGGGCGGGCCGCTCGCCCCGATCGACGACCTCGAAGGTCTTTTCCGCGAGCTTGCGCCGGCCTTGCCAGAGCTCAAGCGTCCAGGGTCCGGTCTGCAGTTCCCAATCGTGGTCGAAGCCATAGCCGATGTAGGACACCCTGCCGATCTGCACCAGGATATCGTGGCCGTACTCCCGAACCGCGCCGAGAGCGGCCGGCGGCTTCACCGACACCGGGTAGCGCGTGACGCGCGTCAACTCGACGACTTCGCCCGTCGGCGTGCCTTCGGTGCGGAAGCGGAACCCGAACATCACGTTCAGGCGGGCCGGCACCTTGTCGGTCGTCACGACGTGACAGATGTTACGCAGCAGGTTGCGCTCCACCCCGTTGGGCATCCGTTCCGTCGCAGTGATCTCGGCAGTGTAGAGGCCGTGTTCAATGATGCTCACGCTGACGCTTTGCGCCTCGGCATGAGCAGCAAAGAGAGAAGCGAGCCCGAGTGCAGCCGACAGCCGGCGCAGCGTCACAGGCGGTCCTTGTCCTCGACGATCTTCCAAAATGTGTTCTTGGCGCAGATCTTCCCGCCGCGGAACGTGTAGATATCGCACCCTTCATAGTTCAGATCCTCGCCCGTGGCGCCCTTGCCCTTCACGGTCCAGACCGAGATCGCGCGATTGCCGGCGTAGATGTACTCCTTGTGGTCCCAGCGCATGTCGG
>CAWUOG010000132.1:0-7439 GCA_963923875.1 uncultured Alphaproteobacteria bacterium | reverse complement strand
GGCAGGGTCGTGATCGAGTAGGCGTGGCTGAGCTTGCGGCCCGTGGTCGGGTCCTCGAGCTCCATGGCGAAGCGCGTGCTCGCGCGGATGCCGCCGATCGCCGGCAGGGTGCCCAGGAACATTGCCACGCCGGCTGGCAGGCGCTTCTGGCCCTGCCAGCCCTGGATCAGCTCGCGCGCCGGCCGGATCGCGGCGAGCGTGCCCTCCTGGTAGAGGGTCTGCCTAGCGTCGCGCTCGACGAAGCTGCGCAGGATCAGCCTGTCCCATTGCGGCTCGACATCCTCGAAGCGCCACGCCGTGCGTCCAATCGCCTTGGCGCAGACCTGCTTGGCCACGGCCACGCTGAAGGTCTCGGCCTTGCGGTCGGTGTGGTCGGAGCCGAGCGTCACCCAGAGACGTTCCGGCGTGCCAATCAGCACCGGCTCGACCTCGCCGGAAGTATCTTCGCCCAGGACGTCGATCGTATCTGCCTGGGTCAAGAGCTGCGCGGCGGCACGATAATAGAGCGGCACGGACGAGGGCGGTGGCACGCCGATCGCCTTCAGCTCGTCGATGTGGTGGGTTAGGGCCGCGACGTCGCGGCCGGTCCAACCGGCAATCACCAGCTCGTCGATCTCGGCGGTGCCGACATCGAATGCCAGATGCACCATGTCGGGCTAGAGAACGGCGAGTTCGGCGTTAAGCAGGTCGGTGACCAGCATGTAGCCCGGCGCGTGGGTGATGCTGAATTCCGGCTTTACCGTCGCCACGACCGATTGCGGGGTGACGCCGCAGGCCCAGAATACCGGCAGTTCGTCGTCGCGTACCGGCACGGCGTCGCCATAGTCGGGCTTGCCGATGTCCTTGATGCCGATCAGTTCGGGCTTGCCGAGATGCACCGGGGCGCCATGCACCGACGGAAAACGTGTCGTGACCTGCACGGCGCGGATCGCCTTGGCCGGCGTGAAGGGGCGCATCGACACAACCATCGGGCCATGGAAGGGACCGGCCGGCGTGCACTGGATGCTGGTGCGGTACATCGGCACGTTGCTGTTGCAGGTCTGGTGACGAATTTCGAGGCCAGCCTCGACCAGCGCTTCTTCGAACGAGAACGAACAGCCCAGAACGAAAGAAACCAGATCGTCGCGCCATACTTTCTTGAGATCGGTTACTTCCTCGACCAGCTCGCCGTTCTTCCAGACGCGGTAGAGCGGGATGTCGGTACGGATGTCGAGATCCTCGCCCAGGGTCGGCAGGCGCCAGTCGCCCGGTTCGGACTGGCCGAGCAGAGGGCAGGGCTTGGGGTTCAGCGCGCAGAAGCGCGCGAAGTCGGCGGCGAGCGCCTTCGGGAGAATCGCGAGATTGCCCTGCACGAAACCCGGCGCCATGCCCGAAGTCGGCAGGCGATGACCGCCGCTGCGGATGCGCCGCCGCGCGTCGCGGCCGGTCTCGCCCTTGAGATTGGTCATCGTGTCCATGGCGTACTCCTACACGTGCTGGCCGCCGTTGATCTGGATCTCGGCGCCCGAGACATAGCTCGCGCCCTTCTCGCACAGGAAGTGGATCACGTCGGCCACTTCGTCGGGCGAGCCGAGGCGGCGCATCGGGATCTGCTCCTCGACGATCTTCTCGGTGCCGGGCGACAGGATGGACGTGTCGATCTCGCCGGGAGCGATGGCGTTCACGCGGATGCCGCGCGGACCGAAGTCGTGCGCCATCTCGCGCGTCAGCGCCGCGAGCGCCGCCTTCGAGGTCGCGTAGGCGGAGCCTGCGAAGGGATGCACGCGGCTGCCGGCGATCGAGGTGACGTTGACCACGCAGCCCTGCGCGGTCGACAGCTCCTCGATCAGGCCGCGCGCCAGCGCGACCGGGGCGAAGAAGTTCACGTTGAAGACCTGGCGCCACAAGTCGAACGGCGTGTCGATCGCGCCGAGGCGTGAGCCGTTCTTGCCCTTGGGCGAGATCGCGGCGTTGTTGATCAGCGCATCGAGCCGGCCGTCACCGAGCTTGCGGCGAATCGCTTCGATGCCGCGGCCCAGTTCGACCGGATCGCCGAGATCGAGCTGCACGTGATTTTCGCCACCGCCCGGCCACGGGCAGAGTGCGCTGAAAGGTTGACGCGAAATGGTGATGATGCGCCATCCGTTGGCGCCGAACTTCTTCACCGTGGCATGGCCGATGCCGCGGCTGGCGCCGGTTAGCACCAGGGTCCGGGTATTGCCGGTAGCGGAAGTGGTCTGCATTGGAGAAGTTTACTCCGCCATAAGAGGTGCATGCACGCTCGCTGCCACTCAATCCCTAGTATGTTGCATCAAAATCTGTGCTTCGTAACATAACTCACTGTAATAGAAAGATTATCTTGAATTGTATCTGAGGCTATCCTAGCCTGCTGCCTGAGGCCGCGCTCACCCTTATTTCGGGCGTTGGCCGCCGATTTGAAGAAATCATTTTCAAGGGAGTGTCCGCCATGACGGACGATCGCCATCCGCGCGTGCCCAATCCGCATCTCCGCACACGGCCTGCGACCATGCTGACCGCCATCGGACTCTGCCTGCTCATCATGCTGATCCAGCTTGTCCCGGACATTCAGGACGCGTCGTCGCGCTTCACCACGGCTTCTGCTTCGACAAGCATCTCGCGGTAGGGCATCTAGAGGGCGAGGTTCCCCGCCCTTTTTGCCCGCCGCATTCATGACGCCCGACAACGTCCAGGCGCTGCCGCTCGGTACGCAGCTCGGAGACTACCGGCTCGACGCCGTGATCGGACAGGGCGGTTTCGGCATCACCTACCGCGCCTTCGATTCGCAGCTTGCCAAGATCGTCGCCATTAAGGAGTACCTGCCAGTAGAGTTCGCCGTACGCGGCGCCGACAGGCAGGTCGTGCCGCGCGGCGGCAGTTTCGCCGAGGACTTTGCCTGGGGTCTTGATCGCTTCCTCGATGAGGCACGCGCGCTGGCGCGCTTTCGCCATCCGCACATCGTGCCGGTGCTGCGCTTCATCGAGGCCAACGGCACAGCCTATACGGTGATGGAATTCGAGGACGGTCGCAGCGTCGCCGAGATGCTGCGCGAGCCCGGCCGTCGCCTGCCGCCACCCGATGTGCGCCGTCTCACCGAGGGTCTGCTGAGTGGACTGGCCGCCGTACACGCCCAGGGCTTCCTGCATCGCGATATCAAGCCGTCGAACATCATCATCCGGCGCGACGGTATGCCAATCCTGATCGATTTCGGTGCAGCCCGGCTGGCCATCGGTGGCCGCTCGCGCACGCTGACGTCGGTGCTGACGCCGCAATACGCCCCGATCGAGCAGTACGCGATGGACGGCAACCAGGGGCCGTGGAGCGACATCTATTCGGCTGGTGCCGTACTCTATCGCGCGATCGCGGGTGAGCCGCCGCCGGAGGCCGCAAGCCGCGTCGGCCAAGACCCCTACAAGCCGCTCACCCGCACCCAGGCCGACCGCTTCGACCAGAATTTTCTGGGTGCGATCGATCGCGCGCTGTCCTTTACCGCCGACAATCGGCCGCAAACGATCGAAGCCTGGCGCGCGCTGTTCGGGACTTCCCTGCCAGCGCCGGCCGGGGTCGTGACCGACGCACCGACCCAAAAGATGGAGTTGCCGCAGTCAGCGCGGTCGGCGCAAATCAAGCCCGTTCAGAGGAATGTATCGCGGCCGGAACTGCCGGCGCGGGCGGGGCCTTCGCTTGCCGACGCGCCGCGGCTGGGAGGTGTGACGCGTGGCGAGGAAGTCGTGCCGCCGCCGGCGCCGCCTGTTGCGCGCCGCCGCCTGCCCTTCGGTCGGATTCTGGCTACCGCCATCATTGCTGTTGCTGCCGCCGGGCTGCTGCTCGCACGACCCCAATTCGAGAGCCTGGTCAGCCGCGTGCTCGCGTTGGCGAGCGTCGCGCCGCCGGTCGAGGCGCCGGCTGCTCCGGCGCCAGTGCCTGAGCCGCCATCGACTCCGGCCGTGCCCGCGCCTTCCGCAATCAGCGCGCAGAAGGTCCTGATCGATCAGGCGCAGCGCGCTGCCGCCGAGGCCCGCGCGCTCTTCGAACCGGCCAAGGAAGCCGCCGATGCCGCGCGCACAATGGCGGGCGAAGCGCGCATCGTCGCCGCGCGGGCGGCCCGTCCAGGCCTGGAGAATGCCGAGAAGGTCGGCTCCGATGACGGCACCGTCTATGTCGGCCAGGTGAGCGACGACAAGCAACGCCAGGGCCTTGGCGTCGCCGACTTCAAAGACGGCGCCCGGCAGGCCGGCGAGTGGAAGGAGAATTCGTTGAATGGCCTCGGCGTCGATCGACAGGCCGACGGAGGGCGCTATGAGGGCCAGTGGCGCGCTGGGCATCCGCAGGGGCTTGGCGTTCAGGAAAAGCCCGGCGTCGATCGCAGCGAGGGCAACTTTGTCGCCGGCAAGCTGGAAGGCTACGGACTGCGCCGCAGCTTCAGCGATCCGTTGGTCACGCTGATGGGCGAATGGCATGCCGGAAGTTTCGATGGGCCCGGCATCGAAACCGTCGGCGACAAGGAGCGCTATGAAGGTGGCTTCCGTGCTGGCAAGCGTCACGGCTACGGCCAGGTCACGGGTCCTGGCGACAAGGTGCAATCGGGGCGCTGGAACGACGGAACGCTCGTCGAATCAGCACCTTAGATCGAGTGGCATGGAGTTTGCGCCCCAAGCGCCATGACCAAGGCGCTGTCTGTTCTGCTGATCGACGATAACCCGGCCCGTGCCGAGATTGTCGCGGCCGGCCTGCGCGCTGCGGGCTACCGACTGCTGGCGCGCCTCGAGGGCACGCATGATCTCACGACCCGTGTGCGAGAGCTCGAACCCGACGTCGTCGTTGTCAGCACTGATAGTCCCAGCCGCGACTCGATCGAGGACATGCGGCGCAGCACCGAACAGCAGCCGCGCCCGATTGCGCTGTTTGTCGACGAATCCGATCCCGCCACCATCGCGTCTGCGATGGAAGCAGGCGTATCGGCCTACGTCGTCAAGGGTTTGGCACAGGAGCGCGTGCGCTCGGTGGTCGACGTCGCAGTCGGCCACTTCAATCGCTATCACGCCATGCGCGAGGAGCTCGAGCGCGCCCGTCTCACGCTGCTCGAGCGCAAGACGATCGATCGTGCCAAGGGTCTGCTCATGGAGCAGAAGGGATTGAGCGAGGACGCCGCCTACAAGCTGCTGCGCAAGCTCGCAATGGACCAGAACAAGCGCATTGGCGATGTCGCCCACGATCTGGTCACCTACGCCAGGGTGCTGAAAAAGTAGCCCTGCCTCCTAATTTGCCATCTCGCGCATGCGAAATTTGTAAATCACAAGCCTGTAAAATGTTTTGCTTATTTTCAATGATTTACAAGGCTTTATAGGCCAATTCTTAAGTTTGGCACGACTCATGCTGCAATGCAGTTGGAGAGCCCAATGGCGGGGTCTCATCTGACTTGAGCGGGCCAATGATGGCCCGCGAACGGACAACGGCGTCCTGAGCGACCGGCAATTGCCGGCCGACAGGGCGCCTTTTGTTTTTGTGGAGTGGCGTAGGGAATGGTCGATCTGGAGCGTCCGAGACTGAAGGTCGGGTTCATTCCGATCATCGATTGCGCGCCGATCATTCTTGCCGAGGAACTCGGCAGCTACGAACGCCAAGGCCTCGAAGTCGAAATCCGCCGCGAAGTCTCGTGGGCCAATGTCCGCGACAAGCTGGCGCTCGGCGTCCTCGACGCTTCGCACATCCTGGCGCCACTGCCGCTCGCGCTGACCCTCGGCATCGACAGCGTGCGCGTGCCGATGATCAACGCCATGACCCTGCAGGTGAACGGCAATGCGCTCACTCTGTCGCAGGCGCTGTGGCAGGAGATGGAAGAGGCCGCCCCCGATCTGATCGGCGCCGGCCATGCGCCGCTGGTGGCGCGGGCACTCGCCGCCGTGGTTGCCAAACGCGCCGCCACCGGTGCGCCACGGATCGTGCTCGCCTCGGTATTTCCGTACTCGGTCCAGAACTACATGGTTCGCCAGTGGCTGGCATCGGGCGGGCTCGATCCCGACCGCGACGTCCGCCTCACGGTGGTGCCGCCGCCGCACACGGTCGCGCATCTCTCGGCCAAGGCAATCGACGGCTACTGCGTCGGCGAGCCGTGGAACCAGCGCGCCGTGGCACTGGGCATCGGCCGCATTGCCATGACCGGCACCGACATCTGGCGCGGCATGCCGGAGAAGGTGCTGGGCGTCACCGAGGCGTGGGCCGAGAAGAATCCGGAGACCCTGAAGGCGCTGCTCAAGGCGCTGATCGAAGCCTGCGTGTGGCTGGACGAGCCCTCGCATCGCGCCGAGGCCGCGCAACTGCTGGCGAGCCCGCGCTATCTCAACACGCCGGCCGACGTGATCGCGCGCACTCTCGACCTGCCGGACTTCCATGTCTTCCATCGCGGCGCCGCCAACTTTCCGTGGCGCAGCCATGCCGACTGGTTCCTCAAGCAGATGGTGCGTTGGGGCCAGGCGCCCGCCGACATCGACGTCGCCGCCACAGCCGACCGCGTCTATCGCACCGATCTCTATCGCGCCGCCGCGCGCGAGATCGGCGTCGAGTGCCCCGAGATCGATCGCCTCTCGCCCGGCGGGCACGGCGAGCCGCTTCTGCCGCCAATGGAAATCAAGCCCAGGGAACTCACCCGCTTACGTTCAGGAGAACAGACATGAGCAAGTCTAGCCAGTTTAGCCGCCGCTCGATCCTCAAGGGCGTGACTGCGACCGCCGCGCTGCTCGGCGCCGCGCGCGCCGCGCTGCCCAACGGCGCCTTCGCTCAGGGCGCGGGCCCGGAGACGAAGCAGGTGAAGCTGGGCTTCATCGCCCTGACCGACTCCTCGCCGCTGATCATCGCGAAGGAGAAGAAGCTCTTCGACAAGTACGGGCTGCCCGACGTCGACGTCGCCAAGCAGGCCTCGTGGGGCACCACCCGCGACAATCTCGTGCTCGGCTCGGGTGCAGGCGGTATCGACGGCGCGCACATCCTGACGCCGAAGCCGTACCAGATCTCGATGGGCACGACGACGGCCGAGAACAAGCCGACGCCGATGTACATCCTGTGCCGCCTCAACCTCGACTGCCAGGCGATCTCCGTGGCCAAGGAATACAAGGGTATGGGCGTGACGACCAATGCGTCGCCGCTCAAGGAGGCCTTCGCCAAGAAGAAGGCCGCCGGCAAGGAAGTGAAGGTCGCGATGACCTTCCCCGGCGGCACCCACGACATGTGGATCCGCTATTGGCTCGCCGCCGGCGGCATCGATCCCGACAAGGACGTCTCGACCATCGTCGTTCCGCCGCCGCAGATGGTGGCCAACATGAAGGTCGGCAACATGGATGCCTTTTGCGTCGGCGAGCCGTGGGGCGACCAGCTGGTGAACCAGGATATCGGCTACACCGCCTGCATGACGGGCGAGATCTGGAAGAAGCATCCGGAGAAGTCGC
>CAWUOG010000131.1:0-7543 GCA_963923875.1 uncultured Alphaproteobacteria bacterium | reverse complement strand
ACCACCTGGTTGCCGCGATGGGTGATGCAGGCAAAGCCGTGCAGCAGCGCTAGCATCTCGGCGGCAACGATCGCGGCGGCTACACCGGCCCAGGCCGAGCCGCTGACCGCGGAGACCGCGGCGGCGAAGAACGCCGCCACCAGCATCTTGCCTTCGAGGCCGACATCGATGATGCCGCTGCGTTCGGAGAACAGGCCCCCCATGGCGCACAGGATGAGCGGCGTCGCCACCCGAAGGGTGGCGGCCAGGGTCAGTAGCACCAGGGTCCCGATATCGGCCATGGCTCAGCCCCGCCGCGCCAGCAGCATTTGCAACCACGGACGCGGCATCTGGGCCAGGGCGCCCGAGAACAGGATCACCAGGCCCTGGATCACCACCACCGTTTCTCGGGTGACGTTGGGAATCTCGAAGGCAAGCTCGGCGCCGCCCTGTTGCAGGGCGCCGAACAGCAGCGCCGCCAGCACGATGCCCAGCGGATGATTGCGGCCCATCAGCGCGACCGCGATGCCCGCGAATCCATAGCCCGCAGGAAAGTCGAGCACGATGCGCTGGTGCACGCCCATCAGCTCGTTGACGCCGACGAAGCCGGCCAGCGCTCCCGAAAGGCACATGGCGAGCATCGTCATGCTGCGCAGATTGGTGCCGGCATACACCGCCGCATCGGGGTTGTGCCCCATGGTGCGCAGCGCGTAGCCCCAGGGTGTGTGCCACAGGAACACCCAGACCAGTACGCAGCACAGCAGCGCCAGGAGGATCGCGAGATTGAGCGCCGACGGCGCCACCTGGATGCCGAGCCAGCCCAGCACCTCGTGAACCTGCGGCAGCTTGCCGGACGCCGCGAAGTTGCGGCTCTGCGGCGTCATCGACCCGGGCGCGATCAGCACGTTCACCATCAGGTAGACCATCAGCGCCGAGGCGACGAAGTTGAACATGATGGTGGTGATGACGATGTGGCTGCCGCGCCAGGCCTGCAGCCAGGCCGGCACCGCCGCCCATGCCGCACCGAACAGGGCGGCCGCAGCGATCGCCAGGGGAATCATCGCCCAGGCTGGCAGCCAGCGGTCGAGGGTGAGGATCGCCAGGCCGCAGCCCAGCCCCCCGATATAGGCCTGCCCCTCGCCACCGATATTGAACAGGCCGGCGTGAAAGGCGACGGCGACCGCCAGGCCGGTGAAAATGAAGTTGGTCGTGTAGTAGAGCGTGTAACCGATCGATTCGGCCGAGCCCACGGCGCCGATCGCGAGCAATTGCAGGGCGCGGAACGGATCGACGCCGATCACCGCGACCAGCACGCCGACCACGATGAAGGCGAGCAGGATGTTTGCGAGCGGCATCAGCACGATTTCCGCCCATGCAGGCATTGGGCCTGGAAGCGATGCCCGCGCCTTCATGGCGACGCGGCAGGCGGATGCGCCGCTCCCGCCATCATCAGGCCGAGAGTGCGCTCGTCGGCGCGGCCGGCCTCGATTTCGCCGACGATGCGGCCGTCGAACATCACCAGAATTCGGTCGGCGAGCGTCAGGATCTCCTCGAGCTCGGCCGACACCACGAGAACGGCGCAGCCGGCATCGCGGCTCTTCACCAGCTCGCGATGAATGAATTCGATGGCGCCGATATCGACGCCACGGGTCGGTTGTCCGACCAGCAGCACCTTGGGTTCGCGGTCCATCTCGCGGGCCAGCACCAGCTTCTGCTGGTTGCCGCCCGAGAAGCTCGCCGAACGCAGGCCGGGATCGCGCGGCCGCACGTCGAAGCGCTCCATCAATTCCGCGCAATGCGCGCCGACCACCGGATTCTGCAGCAGGTAGTTCCGCGAAAAGGGCAGCGTGTCGTGGTAGCCAAGGATCGAGGTCTCAGAGGCCCGGAACGCCCCGACCATGCCTTGGCGCAGCCGGTCCTCGGGCACATGGGCGAGACCGAGTGCGCGCATCTCGGCCGGATCACCCGGATGGTCGGCATCGATCGTACGGCCACACACCGTGATCCGGCCGGACGTCAGCGGACGGATGCCGGCCAGGACCTGCAGCAACTCGGTCTGGCCATTACCCGATACGCCCGCGATGCCGACGATTTCGCCGGCCCGCAGGCTGAGACTGACATCGTCAAGCAGCCTTACCCCCCGCATGTCGACCAGACCGACGTGCTCTGCCGTGAGCCGCGCTTCGCCCGGCTGTACCGCTGCCTTGTCCAACGTCAGCCGCACCTTTCGACCGACCATCAGCTCGGCGAGTTCCTCGGTATTGGTGTCCCGGGTGAGCCGCTCGGCCACGACCCGGCCCTGGCGCATGACGTAGACCTTGTCGGTGACCGCCATGATCTCGCGCAGCTTGTGGGTGATCAGCACGACGCTGACGCCCCGCTGCTTGAGGGTGGCGAGGATGCGGAAGAGCTGGTCGGTTTCCTGCGGCGTCAGTACCGCGCTCGGCTCGTCGAGCACGAGAATGCGGGCGCCGCGGAACAGCACTTTCAGGATTTCCACCCGCTGCTGCTCGCCGACCGACAGATCGGCCACTCTCGCGTCCGGGTCGACCTTCAGGCCGTACTCGCGCTCCAGGCGCCCGAGCTCCGCCCGCGCCGCCGCGAGTCCGCCCGCCAGCAGCGGGCCGCCCTCGGCCCCCAGAACCAGATTCTCCAGAACCGTAAAGGTGTCGATCAGCATGAAATGCTGGTGCACCATGCCGATGCCGCGGGCGATGGCGTCGCGCGGCCCGTCGATCTCGACCGGCCGGCCGTCGATCCGGATCTCGCCGGCATCGGCCCGGTAAAGCCCATAGAGAATGCTCATCAGGGTCGACTTGCCGGCGCCGTTCTCGCCGACGATGCCGGTGATCTCGCCTTTGCCGACGGTGAGCGACACAGCGCGCACGGCGTGCACGCTGCCAAACGACTTGTCGATGCCCGAGAGTTCTACGGCCCCGGGTGCCGTCACCTGCGCAGCCGCCATCGCCCGCGCCGGATCACTTGCAGGAATTGTCGCTCATGTAGTCGTGCACGACGATCTTGCCCGCAATGATGTCGGCCTTGGCCGCCTCGACCTTAGCCTTCATCTCCGGCGTGATCAGCTTCTCGTTGTACTGATCGAGCGCCCAGTCGACGCCGCCTTCCTTGAGGCCCAGCACCGACACGCCGGGCCGCCAGGTGTTGGCCTGCATCGACTTGAAGCTCTGGTAGGCCGCGAGATCGACCCTCTTGATCATCGAGGTCAGCATCGTGCCGGGATGAAGATAGTTCTGGTTGGAATCGACGCCGATTGCGTACTTGCCGCGGTCCTTGGCGGCCTGAAGCACGCCGATGCCGGTGCTGCCGGCCGCCGCATAGACGACGTCGACGCCACGGTCGAACTGGCCCTTGGCGAGCTCGGCGCCGCGGCCAGGATCGTTCCATGCCGCCGGCGTCGTGCCGGTCATGTTGGCGATCAATTCGGCATTGGGATTGGCGTACTTGATGCCCTGCTGGTAGCCGCACTGGAAGCGGCGGATCAGCGGGATGTCCATGCCGCCGACGAAGCCGACCTTGCCGGTCTTGGAGGCCATTGCCGCCAGCACACCGACCAGAAACGAGCCCTCATGTTCCTTGAATACGACCGACTGAACGTTGGGCAACGGCACTACCATGTCGATGATCGTGAAGTGCGTGTTGAGCGCTTCCTTGGCGACCTTGTCGAGCGCCACGCCCTGCGAGAAGCCGACGGCGATGATCGGGTCCTGCCCGCGTTGGGCAAATCTCCTGAGCGCTTGCTCGAATTGTGTCTCGTTGGTGGGCTCGAACTCGACGACCGCGATCGAGGTCTCCTTCTTGAATTTGTCGGCGCCCTGGCTGACGCCTTCGTTGAAGGATTTGTCGAACTTGCCGCCAGTGCTGTAGACGATCGCCGGCTTGACGGTGTTCTGCGCCTCGGCGCCCGCCACCGGCAGTCCCACGAAACCCAGTGCGGCCAGCCCTGCGACGACCAGACCTGCATGCCTGCGGTTCATTCAAGCCCCCTTTGTTGCAGCAAGTGTGGACCGACGCGGCCTCGGGGTCTAGGCAGGGAATAGGCACGCGACTTGCAGAGGCGCTGTGCTCGGGAGGACTGGAATGGCCGAATACGACCTCGTGATCCGCAACACCACCATCGCCACCGCGTCCGACGTCGTGAAGGGCGATATCGGTGTGCTGGGTGGCCGTGTGGTGGCACTGGGCGAGCGGCTGGACAAGGGCCGCAAGGAGATCGACGCCAGCGGCCTGATTGCCGTGCCGGGCGGCATCGACGCCCATGTGCATTTCGACCAGGACACGGCGGATGGCTCGGTGTTCTGCGACGACTTCGAGAGCGGCAGCCGGGCCGCCGCGGCCGGCGGCACCACGACCATCATCCCTTTCGCCTACCAATCCAAGGGCCAGCCGCTGCGTGACGTGGTCAGCCGCTACCACAAGCGCGCCGACGGCAAGTCGCTGATCGACTACGCCTTCCACGTGATCCTCTCCGATACGAGCGAGAAGATCATGGGCCAGGATTTCGCGGCCCTGGTCGCCGACGGCTACACTTCGTTCAAGGTCTACATGACCTACGACGACATGAAGCTCTCGGATCGCGAGATGCTCGATGCGCTCGCCGCCGCGCGGCGCGAGCAGGCGATGCTGATGATTCACGCCGAAAACTCCGACTGCATCACCTGGCTGACCGAACGGCTGGAACTGAAAGGAATGACCGCCGCCAAGTTCCATGCCACCTCGCGGCCGTTCGTCGTCGAGCGCGAGGCCACGCACCGCGCCATCTCTCTGGCAGAATTGCTCGACGTTCCGATGCTGCTGGTGCACGTCTCGGCCAAGGAAGCGATGCACGAAATCCAGCGGGCACAGGCGCGTGGATTGAAGGTCTACGGCGAGACCTGCCCGCAGTACCTCTTCCTGAGCGAGGAGGATTTCGAGAAGCCGGGCGACGAAGGCTCCAAGTGCGTCTGCAGTCCGCCGCCGCGCGGTACCGATAACCAGGAGCACATCTGGACGGGACTGTCCGCCAATACCTTCCAGGTGCTGTCGAGCGACCACGCGGCATTCCGGTACGACGACGTGCGGGGCAAGAAATTGCCGGGCGCCGCCCAAAGCTTTCGCAAGATCCCCAACGGCGTGCCGGGCGTCGAGACGCGCCTGCCGCTGCTGTTCTCCGAGGGCGTCAACAAGGGCCGCATCACCTTGCAGCAGTTCGTGGCGCTGAGTTCGACCAATGCCGCCAAGATTTACGGCCTGCATCCGCGCAAGGGTACGATCGCCGTCGGCGCCGACGCGGATATCGTGCTGTGGGATCCCGCACGCAAGGTGAGCCTCACCAACTCGATCCTGCACCACAATTGCGACTACACGCCCTACGAGGGCCGCGAGCTCACCGGCTATCCGGTGATGACGCTGTCACGTGGCGAGATCGTGATGGAGGAAGCGAAAATGAGAGGTTCGGCCGGCCGCGGCAAATTCATGAAATGCGACCGCCCGTTGCCTGCCAAGCCGCGCGGCAAGCCGCTGATCGACCCGTCGATCTTCAGTTAGCCGAAGCGCTTGATGGAATAGGCCTCGACCGGCAGGCTGGTCGAACGGCCGGCGATCATCTCGGAAGTCAGTCGCGACAGTACCGGGGCCAGCGTGTAGCCGTTGGAGCTGACGCAATTGTAGAAGCCCGGCAGGCCCGGCACCTCGCCCAGGATCGGCGCGCGGTCGATGTTGACGTTCATGCCGGCCCAGATGCGCACAGCATGGAGCGCACCAAGAGCCGGGACCGCGCGGCTGGCAATCCAGAGATTGCCTTCGACGCTCGCACGCAGCGCGCGCGACAGTTTCTGGCCCTCGTCGAGACCGGCCGTCCAGCCGCCGCCGATCATGAAGGCGCCGGATGCCATCTGCTTGAGCGTGAGATGGCGTCCGGCATAGGCGACCAGCCGCGTCAGCGTCGGCGCCGTAGGCTCGGTCACCACCATCTGCAACGGCGCACCACGCACGGGGATCGACACGCCCGCCATCGCCGCAATCTGGGCCGCCCATGGGCCGGCAGCATTGACGACTCTCTTGCACAAAATGTCGCCGCGGGTCGTGACGACTTTCCAGCCGGCACCCTCACGCCCCGGGAGCCGTTCTATCGCCTGCACACTCGCGCCGCGCCGGAACCGCGCGCCATTCGCCTTGGCGTGAGCAACGACGGCATAGGTGCCTTTCAGCGGATTGATCTTGCCTTCGCCCGGGCACCATTCGGCGCCGATCGCCACGTCGCCGATGCTCGGCTCGAGCGCACGCAGTTCGTTGGCGCCGATCACTTCCGCCTCGATGCCGCGGCTCTTCTCGAGCGCCACCTTGGCCTTGAGCACCTCGAGATCGCGCGCGGTCTCAGCCAGCATCAATCCGCCGGTGACCTTGATCTCAAGATCCTGGCCGGTGTCGCGCTCGATCTGGCGCCACAAAGCAATCGAAGCCGGCCCCAGCGGCAAGGTGTCGGCAGCACGGTTGGGGCCCGCGTCTGGCTGGCCGGTGAAATCGAAGGCGAGCAACTGCACATGCAAGCTGCCGGCATTGGCACCGGACGCCTGCAGGTTCACGTCGTCGCGCTCGACGACCAGGGTCTCGATCCCTTCCTTGGCTAGCCAGTAGGCGAGGCAGGATCCGGCAACGCCGCCGCCGATCACCACGGTGTCCACACGTTCGACCGGCAGGACCACGGTCTCGCGTGGCCGCGCCATGTCGGGTGGCACGAAGTCCTTGTGGCCGGTCCATTCCGCCTGTTCGACGGACAGGGCGGCAATCGGCACGGGCTTGGCCGGCGGCCGCGGCGCGAAAAGGCCGAACTCGCCGACTTCGCCGGAGCACAGGCGCGCCACGATGGCGGCGCAATACCGGCCCTGGCAGCGGCCCATGCCGGCCCGGGTCGCGCGCTTGAGCGCCGCAGGCGAATCGTGTCCGGCCGCGATCTGTCGGCGCAGTTCGCCGGCCGTCACCTCTTCGCAGCGGCAAACGATCGCCTCGTCGCGAATTTCCGATGGTTGCATGGGCTCGGCGGCAAATAGTTCCCACAGGGCCGACTGAAAGCGCGCCGCACGCTTTACCGTGCGGCGTGCCGCGAGCGGCTCGGCAGCCTTGAAGCCGAGGTCGTTCGCAATCGCCCAGGCCGCCACCTGGCCCTGGGCCTGCGCGCTCTGGGCACCGCCGAAACGCGCGCCGTCGCCGATCGCGAACACTTCTTCCAGACTGGTGCGGCCATCCCGATCGACGACCGTCTCCATCGAGCCGGTGCCACGCGCGACGAAACGATGGGCGCAGCCCAGCGAGCGGGCGAGTTCGGACGAGGAGGAGAAGCCGTAGCCCAGCGCCACGATGTCGGCGTCGATCCGGTAAAGGCCGGCATCGACGCTATAGACCTTGCGGTCGCCGCTGATCTGCGTGACGCGGCTATTCCAGTGAATGAGCTTGCCCAGCCGCGCGATCATGCCGGCGCCGCTAAGCGCCAACGCCGAGTGGGCGAACGCCGTGCCGACCAGTGCCCCGAGACGCGCGAAGCCCGGCCGCGGGGCCGCCTCGAATACTG
>CAWUOG010000130.1:0-7563 GCA_963923875.1 uncultured Alphaproteobacteria bacterium | reverse complement strand
GGTCTCGTAGACCTCCTTCAGGATTTCGGCCTCGATCCTGCGCTTTTCAAGCATGGACAGGCCTTCGGGGTGAGCGGAACCGGTCGCGGACTGTGTCATGTCGGGCACTCCCAATGGGGCTTTTCAGCCTGCATCTTGACATAGAGGCTGCTGAATGAAATATCCGCGCCACGATGATCTCGTTCGCCACCTTCCAGTCGCGACGCCGCCGCTCCACCGAGCGGCGGGAAGACGCGCGCGTTTAACAAACGCGCCGTACCGTGAAGCCGCTGGAGAGGATCGAGCGGCTTCCCATCAACTTCCTTCTCCAGCCGGCCGAGTTTCAAAGGCCCTGAACTTGCGAGAGAGAAGACAATGACCAGCAACAAGACCAAGGTTTTCATCGACGGCCAGCACGGCACCACTGGCCTGCAGATCCTCGACCGGTTGAAGGACCGGCCGGACATCGAGCTGCTCGAACTGCCGATGGCCGACCGCAAGGACCTCGGCAAGCGCGCCGAGATCGCCAAGTCGGCCGACATCGCTGTGCTCTGCCTGCCCGACGCGGCGGCCAAGGAACTGGTCGCGGCCATGGGTAATGCCGATACCGTGGTGATCGACGCCTCGACCGCGCACCGCGTCGCCGACGGCTGGACCTACGGCTTTCCGGAGATGACCAAGACGCATCGCCAGAAGCTCAAGGACTCCAATCGGATCAGCAATCCCGGCTGCTACCCGACCGGCGCGATCGCGCTGCTGCGGCCGCTGATCGACGCCGGCATGGTGCGAGCCGATTCGACTCCCGCCGTATTCGGCGTCTCGGGCTACACCGGCGGCGGCAAGGAGTTGATCGCCGTCCACGAGCAACCCGGCGTCGAGCCGTTCGGACTTTACGGCCTCGAGCTGACGCACAAGCATGTGCCGGAGATGAAGAAGTACTCCGGGCTGAAGCACGCGCCGCTCTTCGTGCCGTCGGTCGGCCACTATGCCCAGGGCATGCTGATCACTGTGCCGATAACGCGCGACATCACCACGAAGCAGGTGACGGCCAAGGACGTGCATCAGACGCTGAGCGACTACTATGCCGGCGAGAAGTTCGTGACCACGCGGCCGCTCGCCGATCGCAAGTGGCTGGAGCGCGACCGCTTCTTGCGCGCAGACCGGCTGGTCAACACCAACTCCATGGAGCTCGCGGTCTACGGCAACGAGGCCGACGGCAACGTGCTGGCGGTGGCTTCGCTCGACAATCTCGGCAAGGGTGCGTCGGGCGCGGCAGTGCAGTGCATCAACCTCAAGACCGGCGTCGACGAGACGACCGGTCTTGCGGTCGCCTGAGCACGCCCAGCCGCTGAACCAACCATGCTTGCTATCAGACGGGCGGAGGCCGCCGATGCGGCCGCTGTCCGGGCGCTGACGCGCGACGCCTACGCCAAATGGGTGCCGGTGATCGGGCGCGAACCCAAACCGATGACGGCCAACTACGAAACCGCCGTGAGGCTGAACCGCGTCGACATGGCTATGATCGATGGCGAGCTCGCCGGCCTGATCGAGACCATCGACCGGTCCGATCACCTGCTGATCGAGAACGTCGCCGTTGCCTCCCGCCGCCATCGCCAGGGCATCGGCCGCGCGCTGATCGCTTACGCCGAGGGGGTAGCGAAGGCGGCCTGCTACCGCGAGGTGCGGCTCTATACCAACCAGCGTTTCGAGGCGAACGTGCAATTCTATCTCAAACTGGGCTATGCGATCGACCGTGAGGAGACGAGCGAGCTTGGGGTCACGGTCTATATGAGCAAGCGGCTGACCTGATCAGGGCGGTCGCTGCAGATTCGACAGCTTCTCGCGAGCGGCTCTAGTAGCCGCGCTCTACCCGATAACGATAAACCACGCTCGGCGGCACGTCCTGCGGGTAGCAGTAAGGTGCATAGGGAACGCGCTTCATGTAGGCGCTGTTCTCGGCGCACTGCTTGCCGTTCCAGGCGTAGCTGTAGGGGCAGGGACACTCGCCGTTCCAGCGTCGGATCGATTCGTCGATGATGATCCGGCGCGCTTCGTCATCGTTCATGCGTCGCTGCGCATCGGCCGGGCTGGCGTACGTCGCGAAAGCGAGGACGAGCGTGGCGCCAAGGGCATCCCGGAGGCGGCTAAGTAACATTCCTGCATGAGTATGCCTCATTGCCGGGCGTTCCCGCTTGATGAAAGTCAAGGAGTGCGCACTGATGGAGGCGCAGGAAGATGCGATGGCCGTTGTGTCGTCCAGGTCCGACAATGCCCGAGCCCCCGGTGCGGCGCGGCTGGCGGACCTTTGTCTGCTGACGCCGATGGAGGCCTGCCGTGCGCTTGAGTCTACGCCGCCCGGGCTCCCCGAAGACGAGGCGGCGCGGCGCCTCCAGCGCTTCGGACCGAATCTGGTCGGTCACGAACGGCCGCCGACGATGTTGGGCGAACTGTGGGGGCGGGCGCGCAATCCGCTGAATGCGCTTCTGCTGGCTCTGGCGGCAACGTCGTGGCTGCTGGGCGATCTGCGCTCCGCCATCGTCATTGGGGTGATCGTGTTGCTGGCTGTGGGCTTGGCCTTCATCCAGGAACACCGGTCGAACCGCGCCGCCCAGCATCTGCGCCGAATGGTGCACACCACGGCCAGCGTGCGCCGCGCCGGCGCGGACTTTGTCGACATCCCGCTCGACCGTGTCGTGCCGGGCGATGTCGTACGTCTGTCGGCCGGCGACATGATCCCGGGCGACCTGCGCCTGCTCGAGGCCAAGGATCTTTTTGTCAATCAGTCGGCGCTGAGCGGCGAGGCGATGCCGGTCGAGAAATCGGCCGCCCCGTCGACACCGCCGGGCGGCGCCTTCGACCTGCCGAACGTGTGCTTCATGGGCACCAACGTCGTGTCCGGCTTCGCGATCGGCGTGGTGGCCGGGACCGGGCCGCGCACCGCCTGGGGCCGCCTGGCACACGACATACTGGGCGCGCGCGACGCGACCGCCTTCGATCGCGGCGTCGACCGGTTCACATGGCTGATGGTCCGCTTCATGGCGGTCATGGTGCCTGCGGTGTTCCTGATCAACGGGTTCACCAAGCACGACTGGCTGGAGGCGCTGCTGTTCGCCGTGGCGGTCGGTGTCGGGCTGACGCCCGAGATGCTGCCCATGATCGTCACAGTCAATCTCGCCAAGGGCGCGATCGCGCTGTCGCGGCTCAAGGTGATCGTAAAGCGTCTGAACGCGATCCAGGATTTCGGCGCGATGGACGTGTTGTGCACCGACAAGACCGGCACGCTGACCCAGGATCGCATCATCCTGAAGCGGCACCTGGACATGCGCGGCGAGGAGTCCGATCGCGTCCTGCACGTCGCCTGGCTGAACAGTCACTTCCAGTCGGGCCTGCGCAACCTGCTCGACACGGCGGTGCTGTCCCATGTCGAGCTGCAGCGCACGCACGGCATGGAGGCGGGCTATGCCAAGGTCGACGAGATTCCGTTCGATTTCTCCCGTCGGCGCCTGTCGGTCGTGGTGTCGCGGCCCGACGGCCGTCATCTGCTGATCTGCAAGGGTGCGGTCGAGGAGATCTTCGCGGTATGCACCCGCTACGAGGCCGGCGACGAATCGGGATCCCTCGACGAAAGCCACTTCCGCGCCGCCCAGGAGCAGACGCGGGCGCTCAACGAGGACGGCTTCCGGGTCGTCGCGGTCGCCTATCGGGAATTCGACAAGCCGCGGCACGCCTATGGCGTCGCCGACGAGGCCGGGCTGACCCTGCTGGGCTACATCGCCTTTCTCGATCCGCCCAAGGAAAGCGCGCGGCAGGCGCTGGCGGCGCTCGCGGCAAAGGGCGTCGCCGTCAAGGTCGTGACCGGCGACAATGAGGTGATCACGCGCAAGATCTGCCGCGAGGTCGGCCTGGAGCCGGGCGAGATCGTCACCGGCGCGCGCGTCGCCTCGCTCGACGATGCCGCCCTGGCCGAGCTCGCGTCGCGCACGCGCGTATTCGCCAAGATCACGCCCGACCAGAAGGCCCGCATCGTGCGCACGCTGTCGGCGCGCGGCCATGTCGTGGGCTTTCTCGGCGACGGCATCAACGACAGTCCCGCACTCAAGGCCGCCGATGTCGGCATCTCGGTCGACACCGCCGTCGACATCGCCAAGGAGTCGGCCGACATCATCCTGCTCGAGAAGAGCCTGCTGGTACTGCACGAAGGCGTCGTCGAGGGCCGGCGGATCTTCGCCAACATCGTGAAGTACATCCGGATGGGCGCGAGCTCGAACTTCGGCAATATGTTCAGCGTGCTGGGCGCCAGCCTGTTCCTGCCGTTCCTGCCGATGGCGCCGCTGCAGATCCTGACCAACAACTTGCTCTACGATTTCTCGCAGACCGCGATTCCGACCGACCAAGTGGACGCCGAATACCTCACTGCGCCGCGCCGGTGGGACATCGACAACCTATTCCGATTCATGTTGTTCGTCGGGCCGATCTCGTCAGTGTTCGACTATGCGACCTTCGCGCTCATGCTCACGGTCTTCGACGCGTGGTCCAATCCGGCGCTGTTCCAGACCGGGTGGTTCGTCGAATCGCTGCTGACCCAGACCCTGATTATCCACGTGATCCGCACCGCCCGGGTCCCGTTCGTGCAGAGCCATGCCAGCCCCGCCCTGATCGCCACGACGCTCGCGGTGTGCGCCGCCGGCATTGCGCTGCCCTACAGCGTGCTCGGCCCGGCGCTCGGATTCGTGCCGCTGCCCTGGGCCTACTGGCCCGCTCTCGCCGTTCTTCTGCTTGCCTACTGCGCGCTCGCCCACGCCGTGAAGGCGTGGTTCGTGCGTCGCTGGGGCCTGTGACGTTGAGAGGCTTTGATCAGGCTGGCGCGAAGATGTCGCCGTGCGCGGCACGCTTCGGGGCGTCACCGGACTGCGCGGTGCGAGGGGCGGCAAAGGCGGCGTCGCGCTGCAGGGTCGGCAGCACCTTGTCGGCGAACAGGCGGAGCGCCTTCTCCGACTCGTGGTGTGGCAGGTTGCCGAAGGAAAACTCGGTGACCAAGTGGTCCATCCCGGTGATGCGATGCAGTTCGGCGATCTTTTGCAGGCAGTCGTCGGGTGTGCCGACGATCTGGATCGAGACGTAGAAGTCGGTTGCCTTCTTGAGATTGGCCGGATCCTTGAGCTTGGCGTAGGTCTTGGCCGTCTTGCCGTAGGCTTCGTAGCCTTTGACGTTGGCGAGATGCCCGTCGGAGAAATGATAGTGGTTGTCGATCGATTGCCACTTGCGGCCGAGATAGGTCACGGCCTTCTCCTCGGCCTCTTGACGGCTCTCGCAGCATGACACGTTGGTCAGGATGATCGGCGCCTTCTGAGCGTGGCCGGATGCCGCGCTCATCGCCTGGAACTTGTCGATGTCCTCGCGGCACTTGCTCCACTCGTTCTGCATGATCAGCAGCATGCCGAATCCCAGCTTG
Source organism: uncultured Alphaproteobacteria bacterium (assembly GCA_963923875.1). GTDB lineage: Bacteria > Pseudomonadota > Alphaproteobacteria > Reyranellales > Reyranellaceae > Reyranella. The sequence continues at coordinate 2,132 of CAWUOG010000130.1, read as the reverse complement.
GCGATGACCTCGGCGGATTCGGGGCTGACCGAACTGGCATAGAACCGCCGCTCGGGATGCGAGATCGGCCGCGGGCGGATCGACATCTTCGGAATCTTGAAGAATTCGCCGTCGTGCTCGAACACCTCGTCGCGCAGCGCCTTGACAACGATCTGCGCAGCCTCGACGAAGCGCGGCCGCGCCTCGCCCATGGGAATGCGGAAGCCTTCGTACTCGGTCGTGGCCGCGCCGCGGCCGAAGCCGAACAGGCAGCGCCCGCCGCACATGATGTCGAGCAGCGCGATCTGCTCGGCGACGCGGATCGGATCGTGCCAGGGCAGCACGATCACCGCGGTACCGAGCTGGATGCGCTTGGTGCGGCCGGCATAGTAGGCGAGCAGTTGTGTCGGCGCCGGCGACATGGCGTAGCCGGTGAAGTGATGTTCGAGCGCCCAGATCGAATCGAAGCCCAGCGGCTCGACCAGATCGCCGAGCTGAAAGTGCTCGTGCACCACGGCGACGTCGGGCCGCCCGTGTTCGTAGAGCATGTTCATCGCCATACCGACCTTCATGGCGTCCTCCGATTCGTTGTTTGACCGGAAGTCTAGCGCTTCGTCCGCGGCCCCGTCAGTCGGCGGATCAGTTCAATCGCGCTCCCGGCTCGCCGTGCGAAGCCGCCAGGTGCAGGCCGGCGCGCGCCAATGCGAGCGAAAAGCCGGTCAATTTCTCGGCCGCGACCCGCGCCGCGGTCGGCACGACCAGCCGCGACAGCAAAGCCTGCAGGCGGCCGTGATGGCCGCTTTGCGCCAGGCCGCACAACGCCACCAGGGTCGCCTCGTCGGCGCTGACGCAACTGCAGGCCGGCAGGTGGATCTCCAGCCCGCGTCGTGCACCGAACAGATAGGCATCCATGGCGATGGCGAAATCCGGCAGGACCTCGAGCAGGTTCGCCATTCTGAAGCCCTCGTGCAGCGCGCCGCCCTGGCGCGGGATCGCACCGTCGTGCTGCCATTGGCGCAGCGCCCACAGCACGAAGCGCTCGCCCAGCGGCAACGAGCAGATGCATCCCGGCCGGCCGCAGCGCTGCTCGCCGGTCCGCGGGCTGGCGTTAAGTTCCTGTTCTGCCGAGCGTTCCATGGCTTCACCGCAGGTTGATTGTCGATTGACAGCCTGCAGATAATATGCGATTGCGAGGCATTCGCAATACTTAAGGAGGCGACAGGGGAGATGAACCATCCGCCGCGTGTGGGACGGGCGGCCGAACCGGAACCGGCAGCGACTGGGCCAAGCCCGCTCGTCGTCGAGAGCGCCACTCTGATGGGGGGACGGCGCGAACTGATCATCCGCCACGGCGAAGAGACCTATCGCCTGCGCGTCACCGCTTCCAACAAACTGATCCTGACCAAGTAGCCCGCGGGGGCTGTGCTGTCGTGTGACTTGAATCGCCGCCTTAGATGCCCGTATGCCGACCGACATACGATGAACCCGACCCTCACCATCGTCGAGTGCGAACGCCTGGCCGAAGCGGCCTACGAGGCGATGTACGAAGCACGCGCGCACCAGGTAAAGGACTTCTACGAAGAGGTACGAGGGCACTATTGGCGTGCCATCCAGGCCGCTTGGGCTGGGCGGCTGTTTGGGGAGGTCGTTCGCCTGAGCCAGCGTTTCGCCGAAATAGATGCCGTCTACAACAGTCAGTTCAGGGGAGTCGGCTGAGCCCTTGCCTCGCGAGCCGGGCGAGGCTGATGGCGACAGGCTGCCGTCCGGGCTAGCATTTACCTCATGCCTATCAGGTTCCAGATCAGCCATCCGGAACGAATGGTCGTTGGCGTCGCCCAGGGGATCGTCACCTTAAAGGACGTGCTCGCATTCGCGCGCGAACTCGAGACACAGAAGGCGCTCGATTATCGAAAGATCATCGACGTGATGAGCGGCACAGCGATGTTGAGTGAAATCGACCTTGCAGCCTACGGTGACCGTCTACGTGAACTGCCGGCAAACAAGATTCCCAGCGGCCCGATTGCCCTGGTGACCAACGACGCAAACGATGCCCTGGCGCGGCTGTTTGCCCAGCTCACAAACGAGCGGCGGCCGGCTCAGGTGTTTCGGTCCATCCACGCCGCGCGCAAGTGGCTGCAGCAGGTGGGCCCCAA